>NZ_JBSFXE010000009.1:0-222989 GCF_053595195.1 Kitasatospora sp. NPDC002522 | reverse complement strand
AGGGCGTCTACGCCATGGTCAAGGACTTCAAGTCCCGTGGCGTGCCGATCGACTGCGTCGGCTTCCAGAGCCACTTCGGCGCCGGCGGACCCCCGACCAGCTTCCAGACCACCCTGTCCAACTTCGCCGCGCTCGGCGTCGACGTCCAGATCACCGAACTCGACATCGCCCAGGCGTCCCCCACCGCCTACACCAGCGCCGTCCAGGCCTGCCTCAACGTCGCCCGCTGCACCGGCCTCACGGTGTGGGGCATCCGCGACAGCGACTCCTGGCGCACCGGCGAGAACCCGCTGCTGTTCGACAACAGCGGCAACAAGAAGGCCGCCTACAACGCCGTCCTCACCACCCTCGGAGGCGCCGGCGGCGGCACGCCGGGCGGCGGCATCGACTCCGGCACCGTCTACACGCTCTCCGCGATGGGCGCCTCCGGACGCGTCCTGGACGAGCCCGCCGGGCAGAACGGCAACGGCACTCCGCTCCAGGTCTGGGACGCCAGCGGCGCTGCCAACCAGCAGTGGAAGGCCGCCAAGAACGGCGACGGCTCCTACACCCTGACCAACGTCGCCAGCGGCCGGGTCCTGGACGAGCCGGGCGGCCAGACCGCCAACGGCACGAAGCTCCTGGTCTGGGACGCCAACGGCGGTGCCAACCAGCACTGGAAGGCCGCCAGGAACAGCGACGGCTCGTACACCCTGACCAACGTCGCCAGCGGCAAGGCCCTGGAGACCCCCGGCAACCAGACCGCCAACGGCACCCCCGTCCAGATCTGGGACTCCTGGGGAGCCGCCAACCAGCACTGGACGCTCCGGCCGACCGGATCGACCACTCCGGCGCCGACCCCGACGACGCCCGCCCCGGGCGGCACGTGCGCGCTGCCCTCGACGTACCGCTGGTCGTCCACCGACGCGCTCGCGCAGCCGGCGAACGGCTGGGCGTCGGTGAAGGACTTCACCGACGTGGTCTACAACGGCAAGCACCTGGTGTACGGGTCGAACGTGTCCGGGTCGTCGTACGGGTCGATGATGTTCAGCCCGTTCACCAACTGGTCCGACATGGCCTCGGCCGGGCAGAGCGGCATGAGCCAGGCCGCGGTCGCACCCACCCTGTTCTACTTCGCGCCGAAGAAGATCTGGGTGCTGGCGTACCAGTGGGGCCAGTGGCCGTTCATCTACCGCACCTCCAGCGACCCCACCAACCCCAACGGCTGGTCGGCGCCGCAGCCGCTGTTCACCGGCAGCATCCCCAAGTCCAGCACCGGGCCGATCGACCAGACCCTGATCGCTGACGACCAGAACATGTACCTGTTCTTCGCCGGCGACAACGGCAGCATTTACCGCGCCAGCATGCCCATCGGCAACTTCCCCAGCAGCTTCGGCTCCAGCTACACCACCGTCATGACCGACACGACCGCGAACCTCTTCGAGGCTCCGCAGGTCTACAAGGTCAAGGACCAGAACCAGTACCTCATGATCGTCGAGGCGATGGGCGCCAACGGCCGCTACTTCCGCTCCTTCACCGCCACCAGCCTGAGCGGCACCTGGACCCCGCAGGCCGCCAGCGAGAACAACCCCTTCGCGGGCAAGGCCAACAGCGGCGCGACCTGGACCAACGACATCAGCCACGGCGACCTCGTCCGCAACAACCCCGACCAGACCATGACCATCGACCCCTGCAACCTGCAGTTCCTCTACCAGGGCAAGTCCCCCACCGCGGGCGGACCCTACGACCAACTTCCGTACCGGCCGGGCGTCCTGACGCTCCAGCACTGACCACTCGTCACCCCCCGGGAGCCCCGGCCGCACAGCGGCCGGGGCTCCGCTCCGTTGTCGACCGACCGTCACCTGTCGCGCGTTCCGGTAACTCGATCGTTACCCACGCCGGTCGACGCGGGGGCTTGGCGGGCCCCATCGCAGGCCGTATGTTGTCGCGGGCAACAAACAGGGGCCGGCTGCTTTCCGCTTCGTGCTCGTGCCCATCCCCCGCCTTCATCAGCCACCGCACGTCCGGCGCTGGTCGGACACGCCTCGAAAGGACCCTGCCCATGCGCAAGGGGCTCCTGTTCGCCACCGCTGCCGTGTCAGCGGCTCTGCTCTCCACGGTCACCGCCTGCGGTTCCTCGGGCTCCGGTGCCGACTCGGCGGGCGCCAAGAAGCCGAAGATCGGCGTGATCCTGCCGGACAGCAAGTCGTCCGTCCGCTGGGAGACCGCGGACCGGCCGTACCTCGCCGCGGCCTTCAAGGCCGCCGGCGTGGACTACGACATCCAGAACGCCGAGGGCGACAAGCAGGCGTTCCAGACGATCGCCGACCAGATGATCACCAGCGGCGTGAACGTGCTGATCATCGTCAACCTCGACAGCGGCACCGGCAAGGCCGTCCTCGACAAGGCCAAGAGCCAGGGCGTGGCCACCATCGACTACGACCGGCTCACCCTCGGCGGCTCCGCCCAGTACTACGTCAGCTTCGACAACACCCAGGTCGGCAAGCTGCAGGGGCAGGGCCTGACGAAGTGTCTGACCGACATGGGCGCCAAGAACCCCGTGGTCGCCGAGCTCAACGGCTCCCCGACCGACAACAACGCCACCCTGTTCGCCAACGGCTACAACAGCGTGCTGGACCCGCTGTACGCGTCCGGCGAGTACACCAAGGGCCCCAACCAGTCGGTGCCCGACTGGGACAACGCCCAGGCGCAGACCATCTTCGAGCAGATGTACACCAGCCAGCCGGCCATCGGCGGGGTGCTCGCGGCCAACGACGGTCTGGCCAACTCGGCGATCGCCGTGCTGCGCAAGAACCACCGCAACGGGCAGGTGCCGATCACCGGTCAGGACGCCACGGTGCAGGGCCTGCAGAGCATCCTGGCGGGCGACCAGTGCATGACCGTCTACAAGGCCGTGAAGAAGGAGGCCGACGCGGCGTCGGCGCTCGCGGTCTCCCTGGCCAACGGCAAGAAGGGCGAGACCAACGCCACCGTGCACGACCCGACGGGCAACCGTGACGTCCCGTCGGCGCTGCTGACCCCCGAGGCCGTCTTCAAGAACAACATCCAGGACGTCATCACCGACGGCTACGTCACCAAGGCGCAGCTGTGCACCGGCGACTACGACGCGCTGTGCACGAAGGCCGGCATCAAGTAGCCCGCGAGCACTCGGCCGTACCCGTGGGCCCCGGCCGCCGCCGGCCCGGGGCCCACCCCGCCCATTCCCAGGAGCCTCACCCATGACAGAAACTCCGACTCTCGAACTGCGCGGGATCGACAAGAGCTTCGGCCCCGTCCAGGTCCTGCACGACGTCGCACTCAGCGCCTACGCGGGAGAGGTCACGGCACTCGTCGGCGACAACGGCGCGGGCAAGTCGACGCTCGTCAAGTGCATCGGCGGGATCCACCCCATCGATGCGGGGGACTACCTCTTCGAAGGCCGGCCGGTCCAGGTGCACAGCCCGCGCGAGGCCGCCGCGCTCGGTGTGGAGATCGTTTACCAGGACCTCGCGCTGTGCGACAACCTCGACATCGTCCAGAACATGTTCCTGGGCCGGGAGAAGCGCCGCGGCCTGGTGCTGGACGACTCGACCATGGAGGAGATGGCCGCCGCGACGCTCCGCGGGCTCTCGGTGCGCACGGTCAAGTCCCTTCGCCAGAAGGTCTCCAGCCTCTCCGGCGGCCAGCGCCAGACCGTGGCCATCGCCAAGGCGGTGCTCTGGAACAGCAAGCTCGTGGTCCTCGACGAGCCCACCGCGGCGCTGGGCGTCGCCCAGACCGCGCAGGTCCTGGAACTCGTCCGCCGGCTGGCCGACAACGGCCTCGCCGTCGTGCTCATCTCGCACAACATGAACGACGTCTTCGCGGTCTCCGACCGGATCGCCGCGCTCTACCTCGGCCGGATGGCCGCGCAGGTCAAGGCCTCCGACGTGACCCACGCTCAGGTCGTCGAACTGATCACCTCGGGCCGCAGCGGCGACCTGGGCCCGCAGACCACCCCCAACGGAGCCGCCGCATGACCGCCGCCCTCGCCCCGCAGAAGCCCGAGCGGCCACACCGCCCCACCGGCTCCGAGGACGGCCGGCCCCCGGCCGCCGGCCTGGCGGACCTCGGCCGCGGCTACCTCGACCAGGTGCGCGCGGGCGAGCTCGGCGCCCTTCCCGCCGTCGCCGGCCTGATCGTCCTGTGCGTGTTCTTCTCCCTGCTGCGCCCGGTCTTCCTGTCCAACCTGAACTTCGCCAACCTGCTCACCCAGAGCGCGGGCAGCATAGCCATCGCCATGGGGCTGGTCTTCGTCCTGCTCCTCGGCGAGATCGACCTGTCGGCCGGGTACGCCAGCGGCGTATGCGCCGCGGTGCTGGCCATCCTGCTGACCGACCACGGCTGGCCCTGGTACGCCGCCGTGGCCGCCGCGATGCTGACCGGCGCGGCGATCGGCCTGCTCATCGGCACGCTCGTCGCCAAGGTCGGCATCCCCTCCTTCGTGGTGACGCTGGCCGCGTTCCTCGGTTTCCAGGGCGTCGTCCTGATGCTGCTGAAGGAGGGCACGAACGTCTCGGTCAAGGACCCGACCATCCTGGCCGTCGCGAACGACAACCTCAGCCCCGTCCTCGGCTGGCTCCTGCTGGCCGGCTGCGTCGCCGGGTACGCCGTGCTGCAGCTGCGCCGCAGCCGCGACCGGCGCGGTCGGGGCCTGGCCGGCACCCCGGTGACGCTCCTCGCCATCCGGACCGGCGCCGTCGTCGTGCTCGGCGGCGCGGCCGTGTACCTGCTCAACCAGGAACGCAGCCGCAACGTCATCATCGGCTCGCTCAAGGGCGTGCCCATCGTCGTGCCGGTGATCGGGGCCCTGCTGCTGCTCGGCACGTTCACCCTGCAGCGGACCGGCTTCGGTCTGCACGTCTACGCGGTGGGCGGCAGCGCCGAGGCCGCCCGGCGGGCCGGGATCAACGTCGCCTTCATCCGCACCGCCGCCTTCGTCATCTGCTCCTGCCTGGCCGCCGTCGGCGGCATCATCGCCGCCTCCCGGGGCAACTCGGTGGACCCCAACACCGGTGGCAGCAACGTCCTGTTGCTCGCGGTCGGCAGCGCCGTCATCGGCGGCACCAGCCTGTTCGGCGGCCGCGGCCGCGTCGTGGACGCCGTGCTGGGCGGCCTGGTCGTCGCGGTGATCCAGAACGGCATGGGACTCATGGGGTACACCTCGGGCGTCAAGTACGCTGTCACGGGATCGGTTCTGCTGGTGGCCGCAGGTGTGGACGCCATGTCCCGCCGCCGCTCAGCCCGACGATGAGGGTCGCCTCCCATGAAAGCCGGTCCTTCCCAGGAAGAGGTCCGCCAGCACAACCTGAGTGCGCTGCTGCGCCACGTCCACTTCGACGGGCCCACCTCGCGGGCCGTCCTGGCGACCCGGCTCGGCCTCAACCGCAGCACCATCCTGGGCCTGGTGGGCGATCTGACGGCCGCGGGCCTGGTCCGCGAGGAGTTGCCGCAGGAGACCGGCCGGGCCGGGCGGCCCTCACTGGTCGTCAAACCGGAGTCCGCCCGGGTGCACGTCCTGGCGGTGGACCTGGGCGTGGAGCGCCTGTCGGTGGCCCGCATCGGACTCGGCGGCGTGTTCCTGGACCGGCGCGACGGCCCGTGGCCCGACGGTCCCCCGCAGGACCCCGCCCGCGTGGCCGACGTCCTCGCGGGGTTCGCCCACGAGATGCTGGCCCGCGCGCCGGCCGACAGTTCGTGCGTCGGTGTCGCCGTGGCGGTGCGCGGCATCGTCCGCCACCCCGACGGGCTGGTCAGCCTGACCCCCAACATGGGCTGGAAGGGCATCGACTTCGCCGGTGCGTTCGCCGACCGGCTCCGCCTCGACGTTCCGGTCCTGGTCGCGAACGAGGCCAACCTCGGTGCGCTCGCCGAGCACCGGCGCGGCATCGGCCGCGGAAGCCAGAACCTCGTCTACCTCCACGGCGAGATCGGGATCGGCGCCGGAGTGATCAACGACGGTGAACTCCTGCGCGGGGAGCGCGGATACGCCGGCGAGATCGGCCACATGACCGTCAACCCGTACCGGGGACGGCCGTGCGGCTGCGGAGCCCACGGCTGCCTGGAGGCCGAGGCGGGTGAGCGCGCCCTGCTGGAGGCCGCCGGTCGGGACGGCCGCGTCACCGGGGCCGACGCCGTACGGTCGGTGGTCATCGCCGCCGACCACGGGGACGTCACCGCGCGGGCGGCGCTGCACCGCGTCGGGGACTGGCTCGGCATCGGCATCGCCAACCTCGTCAACCTGTTCGATCCGGACCTGGTCATCCTCGGTGGCACCCTGCGGGACGTCTTCCTCGGGTCCGCCGCACAGGTGCGCAGCCGGATCAACACCAACGCCCTCGCCGCGGTGCGCGAGCACCTGCGCCTGCGGGTCAGCGAACTCGGCGGCGACACCGTCCTGATCGGCGCCGCCGAACTGGCCTTCTCCGAGGTCCTCACCCGCCCCCTGGAAACCCTCGCCCGCCTCTCGGCCCACCACCAACCGCCCTCCCCGGCGACCACCGGCCCTGCCCCGCACTCCCCCTGACGGACGGCCACAAACCGTCGGCGCCGGTCACGTCCGGTGCAGACGAAGTCGGTTGACGGAGTCGGCAGAATGCCTGGCATGGGGACAGACATCAGCGGCTTCCTCGAATACCGGGCGCCGCAAGACCACCAGGAGCCGACCTGGCACACCGCACACGACCTCGGCTCCCTCTACCTGGGCCGTGACTACGACGCGTCCGGTTGCCTCTTCGGCGTCCGCAACTACGCGGACTTTCCCGCCCCGTCGCCGCACACCGGGGTCTGCCCGCCGACGCCTCGGCCACCGAGACCGCACGGTTCGCCCAACTGACCGAGAGATACAGCGAGGACGGCTTGCACGACAATGGGCGAGGTGCGGGAGTGGCCCGAAGGCAGTGAGTGGCTCGTCGGGGGCACGCTCTACCGATCGGTCACCATCCGCCGCAGGGACGCCGTCACCGCAACCGGCGAGTGGCAGCCCGTCTGGAAGGCCATGGAGGAACTCGCAGCCCGGCACGGGGACGCCAACGTGCGCCTCGTCGTGTGGTTCGACGACTGAGCGGGCCACCGCGACCGCCCATCGCCGCTGGGCAGGTGGCCGGCGGCGGTCAGGTCGTGGCGAGTGGCCGGCCTAGCGGTCGCGGGTGACCGACCAGGCCGGTAGGTGTTCGAAGAACGCCACCGCTTCCGGGCGCCACCGCCCGTGCCATGCCGCGGCCCGGGCACCCGCCTCGCGGGCGAAACCGGCGGCCGCGTCGCGCAGTTCACGCTCGACGCCCCGGGACCGGGTGATCCGGCGGAGCCGGTCGAGCGCGGCGTCGTCGCCGTCCCGGTCCCCCAGCAGCGCCTCCAGGAAATCCCGTTCGGACTCGTCGGCGACCGCCCGCAGTGCCCGGACGACGTAGCTGCGGCGGCCGGAGCGGATGTCCGACCCGAGGGGCTTGCCGAGCACGGCCGGATCGCCGAACAGGTCCAGCCAGTCGTCGTGGATCTGGTTCGCGATGCCGAGCGCCGTGGCGTAGCCGCGCAACTCGGCGTCGTACGGGGCCGGATCGGCTCCCGCGGCCAGCAGGCCGAGGCGCAGCGGGGCGAGCACCGAGTACCGCGTCGACTTGAACTCGGTGACCGCGTGCAGGAAGTCCAGGCCCACATCGGGCTCGAAGTCCCGTTCCAGATCGATGAATTGGCCGAGCACCGCGGCAGCGCCCGCATCGACCGCCACCGCCGCCATCGCCACCGCGCGGTCCGGCGGCAGACCGCCCGACAGCAGCACCCGCGTGGACAGGAACGCCGCCAGGTCGCCGGCCAGCACCGCGAGGGCGAGCGCGGTGTCGGGCCGCTCCGGGAACTCGCTCCGGTACGCGTAGTACGTCGACGGTCCGCCCCGGCGCAGCGGCGCGTCGTCGATGAGGTCGTCGTGGATCAGCCCGTGCGTGTGAAGCAACTCGAGGCAGACCGCCGCGTCGTCCAGTCCCGCGACCGGCTCCTCCGCGGCCAGCCCCGCCGCCTCGTGCAGCAGCGCCACCCGCAGCCGTTTGCCCCCGCGCAGCGACAACTCCCGCACCAGACCGAGCGCACGGGCCGGGAACGCGCCGTGCCCCGGCAACTCCACTCCCCCACTCGCCGGGTCGGTCACCGCGTCGAAGTACGCCGCGAAGCGCGCCTCGAACCCGCGCTGATGATCCGCCGCACGCCGCAGAGCCGCGGCCAGTACCGCCCCACTCGAATCCTCATCCACCCCGACAGGCTTCCACACCCCCACCACCTCGCGGGCACGGTGGCCCGCCCGCCCGAAACTTTCACCTACTCATCGCTGTACGTTGCGAGCATTCTCGGCCGAAACCAACGCGCGATTCACGGCAGCCCTGGGCGCACATTCTCGAGGCACGCTGACAAATGCGCCTTCCACCAGCTACTTCACATCCATCAGGCAAACCCGAGAGCCCGCGAATCTATCGCCTGGCACATCGAAACTGTTGACAGCTTGTCGAGCCCAGGCCAACACTGTCGCCGTCGCCGCCTCCGGACCACCCGCACCCGCACACGACGAGGAGCCGCACCCTCATGCGCATCACGAATCCGTCGCTCCGCACGCTCACCGCAGGACTGGCCGTCGCCGCGATGGCCGCGGCGGGCACGGCCACCGCCACCGTCGATGCCGTACCGGCACAGGCCGCCACCTGCAGCGGCTACGTCGGGCTCACCTTCGACGACGGGCCGTCCAACGACCACACCCCGGCGTTGCTCAACGCGCTCAAGCAGAACGGCCTGCGCGCCACGATGTTCAACGAGGGCCAGTTCGCCGCCGCCTACCCGGCGCAGGTCAAGGCCGAGGTCGCCGCCGGAATGTGGATCGGCAACCACAGCTACACCCACCCGCACCTGATCCAGGAGAGCCAGGCGCAGATCGACTCGGAGGTCGGCACCACCCAGTCGGCCATCGCCGCCGCAGGCGGCGGCACGCCGAAGCTGTTCCGCCCGCCGTACGGCGAGACCAACGCGACGCTGAAGGCGGTCGAGGCCAAGTACGGCCTGACCGAGGTCATTTGGGACGTCGACTCGCAGGACTGGAACGGCGCGAGCACCGCCGCGATCGTGCAGGCGGTCGGCCGGCTCGGCAACGGCCAGGTCATCCTGATGCACGAGTGGCCCGCGAACACGCTCGCGGCGATTCCGCAGATCGCCCAGAGCCTGGCCGCCCGCGGCCTGTGCGCCGGCATGATCTCTCCGCAGACCGGCCGCGCCGTGGCCCCCACCGACGGCGGCTCGACCGGCGGTGGGAGTTGCGCCGCCACCCTCTCGGCCGGCGCCTCCTGGAGCGACCGCTACAACCTCAACGTCACGGTGACCGGCTCCAGCACCTGGAAGGTCACCGTGAAGGTCCCAACCCCTGAGAAGGTCAGCACCACCTGGAACGTCAACGCCACCTACCCCGACACCCAGACCCTCGTCGCGACCCCCAACGGCGCGGGCAACAACTGGGGCATGACCATCATGAAGAACGGCAGCACCACCTGGCCCACCGCCACCTGCACCACCAGCTGACCGCAAACCGAGGCCCGACCGAGGGCGCGGACGTCCGAACGGGCGCCCGCGCCGAGGCCGCCACCCGGCGGCGCGTCAGCTTCCAACTCCCCATCGCCGCAGACCTGTCACAGCACCGTCACAACGACCGTTCCGACCTCACCGCCATGCCAACGTGGCCGCATGCGCACACGAGCCCTTGCCGCCTGCCTCGCCGCGGCCGCCCTCCTGACCCTCACCGCCTGCAACAACGACGGAAGCGCCGACAGCGCGCCGAGCACGAAGGCCGCACCCGCCTCCAGCACGCCCGCAGCGACCTCCAGCACGCCCGCCCCCATCGCGACGCCCAGCACCGGAGCCTCCACCACCGCCGCCTCAAGCGGCGCGCCGACCGCCGGCGTCCCGACGCCGAACGCCGCGCAGGCCGCCGGCCTGATGGCCGCCCTGCGGGCGGCCGACCCCAACATCGCCACCGACCAGACCAAGGCGATCACCCTGGCCCGCAGCGTCTGCCAGGAGATCAAGGCGGGCAAGGACGACGCGGCCCTCGCCACCTTCGCCGCCCAGCGGTTCAGCGCGGGCACCGTCACCCTCACCCCGGAACAGGGCGCCGTCATCGTCGCCAGCGTCAAGGCCGCCTTCTGCTCCTGAACCACCGTCAACCGAAGCCCCCGAGGCCCCACCTCGGGGGCTCACCCACATTTCCTCTCCCCGGACCGATGAGTTTGCGCGGTCACGGCCGTCAGACCTGAGAAAGCAACGACAGCCGACCGGGGAGACCTGAATGTCCACCACCGCCACCACCCCCACCACCACCACGAAGTCCGGCAAGGCCGCCGTCCGGACGGTCTGGACGCTGCGGATCGTGCTCGCACTCTTCTTCGCCCTGGCCAGCGCGCTGCCCAAGCTCCTCGCCCTCCCCGCCGCCACCACCGTCTTCGACGCCATCGGCGTGGGCCATTGGTTCATGTACCTCACGGGACTGGTGGAACTCGCCGGAGCCGTCGGCCTGTTGCTCCCCCGCCTGGCCGGGCCGGCGGCGACGGCGCTCATCGTCTTCCTGGTGTTCGCGTTCGTCACCCAGCTCACCGCGATGCACGGCGAGAACGCCGGCACCCCGTTCCTGTTCATGGTGCCGCTGGCCGTCATCGCCTGGCACCGGCGCGCCGAGACCGCCGAGCTGCTCCGTCTCCCCCGCTGACCAGGTGCTCGGCCCCGTCCACCGCGCCGGGAAGCACGCGGCGAACTCGTGCCGGCGCGCGGAATAGCCGGTCCTCGCCCCCGGTTGATCGAGCATCAAGCTAATCGATCAAGGGGGATCTCCATGACTGTCCACGGTTGGGTCGCCGAGGGGTTCGAGGGCGTCCGGGACGAGTTCGAGGCGGTCGTCGCGGCGGAGCCCGCCGAGCCGGGGGCGCAGCTCGCGGCGTATCTGGACGGCAGGCGGGTGGTCGACCTGTGGTCCGACGAGCGGTCCGGCGGCGATGCGCTGACCGGTGTGTTCTCGGTGACCAAGGGCGCCGCGCACCTGGTGGTGGCGCTGCTGGTGCAGCGGGGCGTGCTCGACCTCGACCGTGAAGTCGCGTCCTACTGGCCGGAGTTCGCTGCCGAGGGCAAGGGCTCGGTGACGCTCCGGCAGCTGCTGTCGCACCAGGCCGGTGCCATCGGCGTCGACGGCGGGTTCACCCTGGCGGAGCTGGCCGACGACCGCGTGGTGGCCGCGCGGCTCGCCCCGCACCGCCCGTACTGGGAGCCCGGCACCGCCTACGGGTACCACGGTCTGGTGATCGGGGCGCTGACCGGGGAGGTGGTGCGCCGCGTCACCGGACGCTCGCTGCAGCAGGAGTACGAGGAGCTGGTCCGCGCGCCGTACGGGCTCGACCTGTACCTGGGTCTGCCGGACGAGCTGGAGGAGCGCTTCTGGCCGGTGCAGCCGGCCGCGGCGGGCCCGGAGACCGGGGCGGACCCGGAGCCCCCGGTGCCGAAGGACAGCCTGCTGGCGGTGGCGTTCAACACGCACGCCGACGAGCCGACCGACCTGGTCGCGTACGCCAACCACCGCCCGCTGCGGGCGCTCGGCCCGGCCTCCGCCGGCGGCGTGGCCAACGCGCGCGCCGTGGCGGGCCTGTACGCGGCCGCGGCCACCGGCCTCGACGGCCGGGAACCGCTGCTGACCGCGGCGACCGTGGCCGAGTTCTCCCGGCTGCACACCCCCGGGGTCGACCTGCTCTTCGGCCAGTCGGACATGTTCGGGCTGGGCTTCGAGCGGATGCGGACCTCCTACCCGTTCCTCGGCGACACGGCCTTCGGCCACAGCGGCGCGGCGGGCTCCCAGGCCTTCGCCGACCCGGTGACCGGGGTGGCGTACGGCTACGTCCGGCGCCGCTTCTGGGCCGGCGGCGGAGCGGCCCCCGAGAACGCCCGCCTCGCCGCCGCGGTGATATCCGCCGCGACGGGCACCCGCTGAGACCTGGCGCACAGTCAGCTCGCCGGACCTGAGGGAGGGCTCGAACGTCGGCCGCTCAGGTCCGGCGGCCCTGCACGCCGAAGTTGAGTCCTCCCCACTGGGTGAGGCCGGAGAACACGTCCTTCTCCCAGGTGTGGGCGAGGAGTTGGAACGGCTGGATGTTGTCGGCCGCGAACGGGACGGTGATGTTCAGGACGTGCGGCAGGGCGCCGTCCGGGCCGCCGGCGACGGGGAGCGTCCGGCCGTCGAAGGCGGTGTAGGCGGCGGCGAAGGGCGCGGCCGAGGTGATCTCCAGGGTGCCGTTCCAGCCGTCGTGGTTCATCGCCCAGCGGCCGATCCAGTCGTCGGCGACGAAGCCCTGCGTCGGTGTGCCGGGAAGGGGCGAGCGGGACAGGCTGACCCCGAAGGGCATGCCGTTCCAGGTGGTCGAGCCCGCCGCGTCGGTCCGGTCCCAGGAGAACACGTACGCCTGGAACTCCTGGCCCTCCTGGGCCCCGGGCTGAACCTTAGCGGTGGTGTCGGCGATCCAGAAGTGCAGGCCCTGACCGCCTTGGGTGGTGGTCCCGTTGACGTCCCAGCGCCGGCCGTCCCGGTAGTAGTTGCCGAGCTTGGTCCCGGTGGCGGTCGGTGGCGTCGACTACACCGAACTCGGCGTCGAGGAAGCCAACCCGCGCACCCGCGCCCTCTACGAACGCCTGGGCTACCGCGCCTTCGGCCGCGAACGCGACTCCTGGGACTTGGAGGCCGAGGACGGCTCGCTGCAACGCCACGAGACGATGTGCACCCTGATGCGCAGCCACCTGGCCTGACACCGGAGTCGGCGGCGGGAGCAGGTTGAAAGGACGGCCGACAGGCAGCGCCCTGCAACACGCACGGAAGCACCGGACCGGACCGTTCCACTCCCGTGCGCCGGGCAGCCGGCAGTCGGAGCGCCGTTCTTCCGGGCATATCAGGGTGACAGTCCCTGCGACCCCGGGGAGCGATTCCATGACCGGGACCATTCCTTCGCACGAAAGCGCGCACGCGTCGAACGAACCCGTGGTGGTGTTCGACGCTCCGTTCTCCGACCGCTCGCAGTGGGCGGCCGGCACCACCTCCGCGTATCCGCCCAGCGGGCGCAACCCCGCGGACAACAAGCTCGACCACCTGGTGCCCGGTTTCGGGCCGGCGGGCGACACGTTCACCGCCGTCCGGGAGAGCGGCACCAGTTGGCGCTCCCCGCTGGTGACCACCGAGAACACCGCGGGCGGCTTCGAACTGCTCCCGGGCGACCGGCTGGAGGCCCGCTGCCTGCTGACGGCGAGTCAGGGGGCGTGGCCGGCGATCTGGACCTGGGGCCGCGACCGGGCCGGCGGCCGGCCGCAGCCCGGGCACGGCGAGGTGGACGTCCTGGAGTACCACGGCGATCATCTCCGCATGCTGGAGTTCAGCAACCACGCGGCCCCCGGCGCCGCGGCGTACCTCGACGACCTGATCACCCCCGGCCAGTGGTTCACCGTCGCCTGCCGGTTCGGCACCGACGCGGTCCGCTGGTCGGTCGACGGACGGGAGGTGTTCGCCGACCGGGTCGGCGTCGCCGCCACCTGGCGCGCCTGGATCATCGTCAACCTGTCCGTCTCGGCCGGCCGCCTGGGCCACCCCCGCCCCCGACCGGACGCCACCCGCCTCTCCTGGCGCTGCGCCGGCCTGCGCGTGCTCCGCCCGCCCGCGGCCTCGAAGCCCGGAGCGAGCTGACCCACCGTCAGGCTCCGCTCGGCACGGTCCCCCGTTCCCCGCCTACCGCCGGCGCGCTCCCGGCTTGTCCGACAGCCGCGCGACGGCGACACCGGCCTGGGACTCGCCGAACCCCCAGCCGGCGACCAGGGAGCAGTCGACCGCTTCCAGGACGTCGGTCCACGGCCAGTGGTCGGCGCCGTAGTAGCAGCCGCCCTCGCTGCGCGCGTCGGCCTCGGTGAGGCAGAGCACGCGCAGGTGGTCGCGGAGCGCGGGATGGGCGACCGCGCTCAGGCGCTCCTCCCAGGGCTCGGCGGCGGAGCGGGCGCGGCCCAGGTCCTCGGGCGCCACCAGGTGCTCGGGGCCGCGCTCGGTGAAGGTGGCGGCGCGCATCGCATCGGTGAGGGTGCCGTCGGTGGCGACGCGCAGCAGCGCCGTCAGCCAGTAGTTCAGCTGCTCGGACCCCGGACCGGTCAGGTCGACGCCGTGGCGTGCCAGGAGCGCCCCCAACTCCGCGCCGTGCACCAGCACTCCCCCGGCTTCGTCCTCGGCGGAGACGGTCCGCAGGTCGGCGACGAAGGCCTCGTCGAACGGCCGGGGTCCCTTGTGCCCGTCGTCGCCCCACGGCCCCGTTCGCGCCAGCAGGTCGGGCTCGAAGCGGAACACGGACTCGCTCAGGTCGAACCGCCAGGTCCAGGGCGAGAACGGGTACGCGCCGTCCGGGTCCGGCAGGTGCCGCGGCGTCCGGTCCGACAGGGCGTCAGGCGTGGCCCAGGAGTTCGGGAACAGGAACTCGTCGAGCGTGTCCGAGGCGTAGTACACCCCGTACCGCGCGGCGGGCACCGCGGCCGGGTCCGCGCCGAGCAGGATCGCGAAGGCGTCGGCCAACGCGACGTCCCACCCGCCGAGTTCGCTCGCCGGGTCCGTCTCGGGCATCACGATGAGCGCTCCTTCACGTCCTGTCGCCGAGGCTTTCGCGCACGCTATCGACCGGGCCTGACACAGCGCCAACCGGCGTCCCACCCGAACCGGTCGACTCCCCGGTCTTCATCCCCTCTCCCTACCGGTCCCCCACCGTCCGGGAGACTGCCGAACTCTGACCACCCCTCAGTCACCGTCCCCCCGTCACCGACCGTCGGGAGCGCAGGCCGATCCGGCGAGGGCCCGGTCGACCAGGGCCCGCAGCTCCTGGTCGTCGAGGACCCGCTCGTAGCTGCTCCGCGCGGACAGGCGGCGGTCGGACGCGCGGACAGCCGTGAGCGCGCCGCGGATCGCCGGACTGGTCTCACCCCTGCGGATCAGGGCATGGAGCGCCTCCCGGAACAGGCCGAAGCTGTCGTCCCCGTCGGCGATCGGCAGCACGAACTCCTCCAGGACCTCCAGGCTCGACTCGGCGGGACCGGCGATCGACCAGCGCGTGACGTCCGCCGCCACCCGGCCGTACCCGCCGATCGCCAGGGGTCGCCCCCGGTCCGCGGCGGGCACCGCGTCGAGCCCGACCTCGGCGAGGTCGCCGACCGGACCGTACCCGGGCTGCTCGGCCGCCGTGACCGCGCCGCCGGCGAAGTCGAAGACGTCGAAGAAGCCGAAGGACCTGAGCGTCGCCGCCCGGTCGGCGTCGAGGTACGCCCCGCTCGCGTCGATCGCGGCCCGGATGCCGGCGGTGTCCAGCTCCCCGCAGGCGTGCAGCGCGGGTCCGGCGGCGGCCGGTCCCATCGCGCGCAGCACGTCGATCACCCGGATCGTGGTCCAGGTGTCGGCCAGCAGCGGCAACAGGTCGGGCAGGGCGGGTGCCGCGTCCGCACCCCAGGCCCCCAGGACCGCGAGCAGCGTGTGCGTCGCCGACCCGCGCGGCCCACCCTGCCGGATCGCCTCGCGGATCTCCGGCAGCAGGACCGGCGCGTGCGCGCGCAGCGGGACCAGCACCTCCTTGACCTCGGGGCGTCGCGGATCGCCGGCCACGTAGCTGCGGCCCTGTTCCTCCTCCTGCGCGCGCAGCTGCCCGACCAGGCCGGGCAGTGCCCGCGGGTCACCGATCCGGGCGAGCGCCCAGCGGGCGTACGCGCCGACCGTCCCGTCGAGGACCGGGTCGCCCGCCTCGTCGTCGAGCAGCTCGGCGAGCCGGTCGGCGTACGGCGCCGCCACCCGGCCCAGCGCCGCGAGGAGGTTCGCCGCCCGCAGCCGGACGGCGGCGTCCGGATCGGCCAGCAGCCTGCCCGCCCAGGGCAGCAGGGCCGCTTCCGCCGAGCGTCGCTCGGTCAGCAGCCGCCACGCCACGTCGAGGGCCTCCCGGGCGAGGGGCGCGTCCCCGGTGCGGTGCGCCGTCTCGATCAGCCGGACGGCGAAGGCGAGTTCGGCGTCCTGGTCGTGCGTGAGCGACCACGAGGTCGACCGGACCAGGTCCTCGCGGGCCCAGGGCTCCTCGACGCCCGGCGTGTACCAGACCTCCTCGAACCCCGCCCGCAGCGTGCGGTCCCCCAACACCTCGACCAGCCGGTCCAGCTGACGGACCGGAACGTCCCGGTCGAACTCCGCCGAGGCGTGCACGGCCGCGACCCACAGCACCGGATCGTCCCCCGCCAGCACGTCCGCCAGCACCGCCCGCGCCTCGTCCACGACGCCGCCACTCCCCCCGGCCGCCACCGCTCCGGCCACCGTCCCCCCGGCCGCCGTGCCCCCAGCCGCCGTCCCCCCGGCCGCCGTCGCTCCCGCCACGGCCTCGCCGAGCGCGAGCAGCAGCGCGACCCGCACCGTCGGGTCGGTCTCCACCCGCCATCGCTCCAGCACCTGCCCCGGTACCTCGGCCAGCCGGATCGCCGCCCGCCGCACCGCCGGCTCGGGGTCCCGCAGCAGCGCCCGGGCTCCCGACCAGTCCGCGCCCGCCAGGGCCGGTGCCTGGAGGTCCGCGAGCAGGTCGACCAGCGGGACCCGTGCGCCCATCGCGGGGTCCGCGGCGAGCGCGATGACGAACGGCAGGGCGGCGGCGGCCGCGGACGGCGTCTCCGTCCCTTCCGCCGTGACCAGGGAGTACAGCGGGTAGCAGTCCTCCTCGGTGGCCTGCGCACCCGCCCGGGCGAGCTGGCGGAGCGTCTGCGGCACGGTCTCGACCGGGTCCGTCGGGTGCCCGGTCTCCAAGCCGTCCCACACCACGGCGTCCAGCGCTTCCAGCAGCGGTCCGGTCATCGCCGTGCCCTCCGCCACCACCCCGTCCTGCTCGTCCCCCGCTCCCTCGTCCAAGAAGCCTGCCGACCAGTCGTCCACAACTCCCCCGCTCCCCCGCCGTGTCTCCGAGACGCCTACTGAAGTCTGTGCCCTGACGACGCATCAGCCCCCGCCGCCGTTCCACTCTCCGTCCTGACCGCCGACTCCGACTCCTCCCGCGCGCCGCCGCTCTGACGGCCCGTCGTCACTTTCAGGTGCCGCGAGAAGTACCCGCCCGCACGCCGTCGACCTCGACCCACGCGCGCCCGGATCTGCGCGCCGGGTCCTCTCCCTGCTGCACGAACGTCCCGGCGAAGCGGACGGGCCCGCCGAGATACGCGGTTCGGTCGCCTCCGACCGCATGCCGACGCCGTTCCGTCCTCGTAACCGGCCCGCGGAGCTACGCGCGGGTCCGCTCGTCAGCGACCGGCCGGGGCCGGTCACCACACCTGGGAGCGTCGATGGCCGCCACCGCGAAGCCGTACTCGGCCGCGCGGTGCCGCGCCCTGGCGACCCGTCGGGAAAGCCGCTCGTGCCTGCCGGTGGGGATCATCGGGGCCGCTCCGGATCCAGGCATCCACGGGATGCAGGGGATCTCTCCGAGGGTTGACTCGCATCCGAGGACGCTGTCGTCGAGGCGCTGTTCGGCGGTGGATCGCAGGTGCTCGCCCGGCTTTCGGCAGGCTAGCAGACTGGCGTCGCGCGGCCGGTCAGGCACCGATGTCCCACACCGAGTCGCGCTCCAGGCAACACTGCTGATGCGTCGTCACCTTCGCATCGCCCGCCGGCCCGAGCCCGGAAGCCTGCGGGCCGCTCCGGTGCGAGGCGGTCCTGGCGGTGCGTGCTGCACGCATGGGTGTTCTCCCGAGGGTGACGGAGATGCGGACGACCCATGGACCGGGCCGCCGTCAAGGCGCGATACGCTACGTCTCGTCTTGACTTGATCATCCTGGTCCACTCCGACTGGGCCGTCAAGACGAGACGGATCGTCTCCTGAAGGAATCTGCAATGATGACCCCCGCCCCCAATCCCGATCTGCGGAACCAGCGCTCACACCGCGCGATCCTGGACGCCGCCCTCGAACTGTCCATCCGCGACGGCTACGCCAAGGTGACCGTGGAAGCCATCGCCGCGGCCGCCGGCGTCGGAAAGCAGACCATCTACCGCTGGTGGCCGAGCAAGGCGTCGGTCGTCCTGGAGGCCCTGAACGACTGCACCGGACCGGCCGGCCGGGTGCCCGACACGGGCGACGTCGCCGCCGACATCGCGACCGCGGCGCAGGCCGTCATGCGGATGCTCGAGACCGGCCTCGGGACGGTCTGGCGCGGCCTGATCGCCGACGCGCAGTGCGACGAGCGCCTGGCCGAGGACCTCCGCACCACCTTCTTCGAACCCCGCATCGCCCGCTGGCAGGAGCGCCTCGAGCGGGCCGTCGCGGCCGGCGAACTCCGCCCCGACGCGCCGACCCGCACCATGGTCGAACTCCTCTTCGGCCCGATCTACTACCGCCTCCTGCTCAACACCGACCGGCTCGACCCGGAGAACATCGACATCCGCGTCGACTTCCTCCTCAACGGCCTCAGGAAGTCCTGACCACCGCGTCCGGTGGGTCGGGCGGGCCACGCGCAGGGGCAACCGCGGTGCCGGCCGGGCGGGCCGACGGACCGACAGGTGTGCCCCGGGGCCTCTGACGAGGCCCCGGGGGAGGTGGTGCGGACGGGCGGTCAGGCCCAGGGCTGCGCGGTCAGCCAGGAGGTGTCCTCGGCCCACGCGTTGGCGTTGTCCCAGGTGTTGCCGCCGACGCCGTCGCCGGCCACGTAGCCGGTGTAGCTGTAGTGGCGAAGGAACCGGTTCGGGTAGTTGGCGGACTGGAACGAGAAGCCCTGGCCGCTGTGTCCGGCCTGGAGGCAGAACGTCGCGTCCTGGTTGAACAGGGCGGTGCCGTTGCTCGCGGCGGTGTGCAGCTGGAAGCCGTAGTGCCGCAGGTACTGGCCCGGGGCAGCGGCGGACTCGAACGACAGGCAGGAGCTGTCCGCCAGCCCGGCGTGCACGATCCAGGTCGCGTCGCTCCGGTCGGCGGCGGAACTGCCGGAGGTGATCGGGGAGATGGCCACCGTGGCGTCGGAGTTGTGGCGCAGGTAGTCGCCGGTGCAGCAGGCGGTGGTCGCCTTCAGGGAGACCCGCGCACCGGGGGTGAGGGCGCTCGAAGTGACCGCGCCCACCTGGTAGTTCGCGGCGGCGATGTTGGCCTGGACGGCGTTCTCGGTGGCGTCCGAGGGGTAGCCGGAGGTCATCACGCCCTCATAGAAGGTGCCGCTGGAGGACTTGCTGTTGTCGCCGCCGATGCCGAGGATGATCGCTCCTTCCTTGTGCATCGGGTTGTAGCCCGAGACGTTGGGGCGGGCGCCGCTGTAGTACGTCGACAGGGCGCCGGACTGGGCGTTGCCGGCCCGGATCGCCCACAGGTTCGGGGCGCCCTTGACGACGGCGGTCAGGAAGCGGTGGCTGACGCTCGGGTCGTTGGCGTTGTAGCCGGCGTTGACGCCGGAGAACAGGCCGTTCTCGAGGTCGGCCATCACCCAGGGGCCGCTGCCGGTGCCCGATCCCCAGATGGTGCTGTCGCCGAAGTAGATGGCCTCCATGTGGCCGTTACCGGTGTCGAGGCTGTTGGTCTCGGCGTTGCCGTAGTCGAAGCAGCAGCCGCCACCGAAGTGCGTGCCGTCCAGGACGGCGTACATGCCCTCGGGCTGGTCGCCGGTGGCGATCCCGTTGGTGTGGTTGTTGCGGTACCCGGTTCCCGCCGCCACGTAGACGCCGTACGCCCGGTGTCCGGCGACGGTGACCGGCGCGGCGGTGGCCGGGGCCAGGTTGTCGGGACCGCCCGCGGCGCCGCCGGCGGGGGCCTGGGTGAGGCTGTTGCCCCGCCCGGACTGGTCGTAGATGACGGTGATCACACAGGTGGTACCGGCGCAGAAGGCGTCCTGCGCGGCGGCGTTGGCGTAGCCGCCGACGCTCAGCACACCGATGTCCTTGGTCGCGCCGTCCGAGGCCCGGCGGACCTGGTACAGCGCGCCGCCGTACCCGCCGTACAGGGCGCGGGTGGTGGAGTGCGCCGCGACGCAGGGGGCGCCGCCGGAGGCGTAGAGGTCGCACGGCCCCTGCGTCGCGGCCTGCGAGGTCGAGGACGTTCCGGTGACCAGGGCGGCGGTCAGGACCGCGGTGGTCCCGGTGGCGAGGAGGGCGCGCCGGGCGCGGCGCAGCCACGTCTGAACAGCCAAGGGTGGGCTCCTTGCTGGGGGTTCGCTCGGGTGGGGATCGAGGGGTGCCGCGATCAGCCGAACTGTTAGCGCTAACAATCGTCCCTGACGTCGGCTCAGGACAGCTGGAGTGGAAGGGAGTTCGGCTGATGGACGGCCGGGCATCACTATGGGAGCCGCCGGAGACGCCGTCAAGGCTCCCGCCGGGATTCGATTTCGCCCGAACCGCCCGCTGCAGCACCCTTGCCTTGGCGCTTTGTTATCGCTAACAATCAGCTGATGGCGCGGTCCGCTGTACACCGTCAAAGCCGTGCTCCCCGCCACCAGCCCGGCTGGGTCGCCACGCGTTCGTCACCGAGGTGCTCCATGCGTCCGTCAACGTCGTCCGCCATCGTTGTCCGTCGTCGTCGCCCGCCAACGTCGTCCGCCATCGTCATGCGGCCGCTCGAACACGCTGCGGGCTTGAGTACGCTGCGGGGATACCGGCGCGTCATCGGGGCCGCACCGGATTCGGAGCCTGGAGGGCACGTGGGCGAGGTCGGCGACAGGCACGCGCCAACGATGGAGGACGTGGCCCGGGAGGCGGGTGTGTCGCACCAGACCGTCTCCCGCGTGCTCAGCGGTCACCCCAACGTGCGCGAGTCCACCCGGGAGCGGGTGCGCGAGGCGATCGCCCTGCTCGGGTACCGCCCGAACTCCGCGGCCCGGGCCCTGGTGACCCGGCGCTCCCGCACCCTGGGCGTCGTCGCGGCCAACACCACGCTGTACGGCCCGGCGAGCACGCTGGCCGGGCTGGAGCACGCGGCGCGGCGGTCGGGGTACCTGGTCGCCGCGGTCAGTCTGGACCAGCTCAGCGAGACGGCGCTGAAGCAGGCGCTGGACCACCTCGCGGCCTGGGGCGTGGAGGGGGTCGTGGTGATGACCCCGCACCAGGGCGCGGTGGCCGCGCTCGCCCGGATGACGCACCCCTTCCCCGTGGTGACGGTGGAGGGGGGCCACGACCTCGACCTGCCGGGGGTCGCGCTGGACCAGTACACGGGCGCGCGGATGGTGACGGAGCATCTGCTGTCGCTCGGGCACGCCTCGGTGTGGCACGTCGCCGGTCCCCGCCAGTGGATCGAGGCGGAGGGACGCTTCCAGGGCTGGCGGTCCGCATTGGAGGACGCGGGCGTCCACGCCCCTGAGCACCTGAACGGGGACTGGAGCGCCGCCTCGGGCTACCGCGCGGGCAAGCTCCTGGCCGCGGCCCACCGGGGCCTGGAACAGGGGTCCCGCCCGACCGCCGTGTTCGTCGCCAACGACCACATGGCCCTCGGCGTACTCCGCGCACTGGGCGAGGCCGACCTCCGGGTACCCGAGGACATCGCGGTCGCCGGCTTCGACGACCTCCCGGAGGCGGAGTACTTCAGTCCCCCACTGAGCACCGTCCGCCAGGACTTCACCGCCATCGGCCAGGCCGGCATCGACCTGCTCCTCCAACGCATCGAGGACCCGGCGGCGCCGACGCGACACGTCACGATCACCCCCGAACTGATCGTCCGTCACAGCACGGGCGGCCCCCGGGCCTCCTGAGCTGGTGCTGTGACCAGGAACGTTCACCGACTTGGCGGTTGAGGCAGGGCCCAGTCCGATTCCTTCGGACGCCAGCCGAATATGATCGCGCTCTGATCTTCTCGTGAGGGGTGCACGGGGCCTTGAAGAGACCTGGACGCCTGACGATCTTGGTGAGCGCCGCCATACTGCTGGGCTTGCTCGGCTGGGGGGCGAAGTCGGTGCTCGACTCGGCATTCGGACCACCGGACAACCATGTCGCGGCAACCGATTCGCGAGTCTGTTCCCAGACCAGCGGCAACAACATCTCCCTCGCCGATGCGACCGGCCACTTCAACCTCGTTGTTCCCCTCGCCGCCACGAACCTCGTCTTCACCGCTGATACAGGTGGTTTGCGGGGCGAGACGGACCTGTCGATGCGCTTCACCACTACGCCGGCAGACCTCGCCGCGTTCCTCGAGGCCAGCCATTTCAACCCACCGAGCGCCACCGCCGAGGTGTCCGTGGGCGACTGGGCCGTCCGCGGCCCCGTAGCGACCGTCCAGGCTGCTCAGGGCCCGTGCGGCTTGACCCCGCCGGTCAACCCCGCCATGGAATACAGCCAGGACGGTCCCGGCAGTGGCATGGAGAAGAACCCACGAGCCCTGGCGGTGGACAGCTCGAGCGATCCGGCGCACCCCGTCGTGTGGATCACCGCCATGGCCCTCTGACCATTCCCCCCAGTGCATCGTCCCGAGCCGTGCGATCAGGCAGGCGCTGTCCGGCCGCTCATGCACTCCTCGGGCGGGACCCGGCCCAACGCGACCGCCTCGAGGAGATCCTCGAGAACCTCATCGCCCGCATCGCCGAAGCCGAGCGTGAAGGCTGGCTCGGCGAGGTTGACGGGCTCTGTGTGGCCAGCGCGGAAAGCTCACACATGTCACCGCGTAGCCAGTACATTGGTCGCCCTCCCGATGCCGACGCTCCGAACGGAGCCGCGAGCATGGCCGGGATGGCGGCGTCTGCGCCAACGGGACGAAGCGTTGGCGCTTCGCTGCGCGCCGGCGGCCAGTCGGCTTGCGGCCTGGTCCCACGGCCGAGGCTCGGCCACGTCGTCCCTGTCGGCCAGTGGCCGCCGGGGTGCCGTTCCGTTGGGTGACCGGTGACGAGGTATACGGGCAGGATCCCGGTCCTGCGTGCCTGGCTGACCGAGCACGAGATCAGCTACGTGCTGACCATCGCCTGCAAGCACCGGCTGGGGCCGCCAGGACAGAACGCCCACACGCTCGCGGTGATCCTGCCGGAACACGCCTGGGACATCCGTTCCGCCGGCAGCGGTGCCCAGGGCCAGCGCGAGTGGCCGACATCGTCCCAGCGGCCGGAGCCCGCTGGGCAAGAGAGGAGGTCTTGCAGACTGCGAAGAACGAGGCAGGGCAGGACCACTACCAAGTCCGCCACGCCCCTGCCCACCGCCCCCGAAAGGAGGGAACCGACCGCGACCTGATCCGACTGAGGTTGAACGAGATCCGCCGTCTGCTCGGCAGGCACTGCCGCCGCCGCAGCCACCGGCCCCCGTCAGTGCGGCCGCAGTATCAGGCCGGCGGGATGGTGTTGGTGCGGAGGTCGATGATCACCGAATTGTTCTCGGTCCATGAGACGTTGCATTTGACGTCAGCGCTGGTGGCGCAGCTCGCGCTGCCGCGGTTGACGGCGCTCGTCTTCATGTCGATGTCGAGAATGTTGACGAAGTGTCCGCTCGCGTCGTCCAGTTCATACGTCACCACGGACTCGGCGGCGCCGAAGTCGAAGTTCAGGTTCCAGGTGTGGAACGCGCCCATGGCGAGCGTGGTGCCCACCGCGGTCGAGGGCGGAACCCAGAGCGGGTCGATGTTGTCCGGGTTGGTCCAGGTGGCAACCTTGGCCGTGTACTTGTACGTGTCATTGACGACGTAGAAGGTTTTGGTCGGTGTGTCCGACAGGCCGGGCCCGGTGATGAGGTCGATGAGAGGGATGTGGGCCAGGGGCTGAAGGATCTGGTCGGGCAGCCACGATGTGCCTTCCTGCGGCAGGCCGGCGCGCGCCTGGGCGGCGTAGCTCGGCTGCACCCCTGTTCCAAAGGTGGCCAGTGACAGGGTCAGGGCGGCCAGGGCGACTCTGCGGCCGAATGCGCTCCTGCGGAGAGCGGTCATTCACAACCTCCAGTGGACAACGAGAAGTGGGCCAGCTCGATCCTCACCGTGACACACGGTGGGCTCGGCGCCCCGCCGTCACGCCGGGATTAGGCCGAAGGGGACGGCCCGACGTACTTCCCGTGGTCGTTCCGTGTTTCGGGCACGGGTCACCTTGTGCTCGCGGTCCTTGACGATGCGTCAGGCACCTTCGAGGTTGTCCGTCAAGCCGCTGTCCTCGACGACGCGTAGCCGCCCGGCTCTACGAGTGGCTCGCGAACCAGTCACAGGAACTGCGGCTGCAGTCCTGAGCCGGCCGTGATGCGCAGAGGGGCTTCCGAGGGTGCTTCGGATCGGTCACCATGGAGGTCCGTCAGCGATCCGGGGGTGGGGATGGGCGCGGGTGGAGACGACGTTCGAGAACCGCAGCCGGAGGAGGTCGGACCCGCGCCGTGGCTGGCGGTGGCGTGCCTGGTCGGGCTGATTCTGGCCTACGTCCTGCTGACGAACTTCACCGAGGAACTACGGGCGGCCCTGTGGGGCACGCCCGGGACCGTGACCGTCACCGAATGCCACACGTACGACAACACCGTGGCCAACGCGGGAACGTCGACGTCCTGCGTGGGCACCTTCACCCCGGATGACGGCGGCTCGTCGTTCAACGTCCCCATCGCCGGCAACGTCGACTCGCAACCGGTCCGTGCGTGGCTGGTGGACGGCACGTCCGGCACGGCGTACGTGTCACCGGCGGTGTGGACAGGGGTGTTCCCGGTGGGGCTCTCCCTCCTCGTGGCCGGTCTCCCGGTGGTGGTGACAGTGGCGTACGTGCGCCACGTCCGCGCGCAGCGCCCCAGGGTCGGTCGTCAAGGATCAGATCCGGCGCAGGATTGAGGCGACGGTGCCGGCGATGGTGACGGCGACTTCACACCCGTTCTCCAGCGGCTCGACGAACCAGGTCTCGGGCAGCGGCGCCGACCGAGGCCTGCACCGCGTTGTAGGCGGCACCGAGACGTGACATCAGCTCGACCTCCTCCTCGGTGCGAAGGCACTGGCCCAACCAGGGCGAGGGATTGTTCGCATCGCAGAAGTCACCGACGAGCACGTGCACGGTGTAGCCGTGGTCCTCGAACTGATCCGGATCGAGCCAGACCTCTCGCTGCCATGTCGGGCTGGCCAGCGCCTCGGCCGGGCAGCTCCCTAGGAGTCGGGGCCGCTCCAGTCGAACGCGAAGTGCTTGCTGGACTTCCCGCTGCGGTTCCAGCTGAAGCCGAAGGCGTCGGCGTGGTCGGTGGTGGCGCGGCCCCAGGTGGCGATCTGGCCTGGTCCGACTTCGGCGCCGGGGGCGTTGTGGAGCTGTACGCGTCCGCCCTCGGGGGAGGTGGGGCCGGTGAGGGCTTCGACGCGGGCGGTGACCCGGCCGGGGATCTCGACGCTCCAGGTCCGGAGGTCGTCGTCGATCTCGACGGTGATGGGGGCGACGTCCATGCCGCGCACCTCGGTCGTGGCGAGTTCGCCGAACTGTTTCGGCCAGCCTCCCACCTGGCCGCTGAAGATCGTGCCGAGTGCGGCGCGCTGCTGCTCGTCGGCGCGCTCGTCGATGAAGAAGGCGGCCCGCCGCCCGCGGCCGGGACACCGGCGATGCCGGACGCCGCCGATCTCGGAGTAGTCGTCCCTCCGAGTAGTCGCCGCCCAGGTGCGCCGCCGCGACCGGGACCCGACCGGGTGTTGTCGTCGGCGGGTGTGTGCTGTCCTGGAGGGACCAGGCAGGAGAGCAGCATGCGTACCGTGACCGTGGAGAAGCAGCCGCTGCGGACCGGGGTGCTGATGCCCGCCCGGGAGTTGGCCGTGGCGTGGGGCCTGATCGTGGTGATCGCGGGGCTGGCCTGGGTGTTCACGGTCGGGCAGGCCCGGGACATGGGCATCGAGCCCGGCACGATGGGGATGGCGCTGCCGCTGTTCCTGGTGCTGTGGCTGGCGATGATGGCGGCGATGATGCTGCCGTCCGTCGCGCCGGTGGCGGTGACCTGGGCCCGCGCCATCGGCCGGCAGTCGAGCGGCGCGGAGCGGGCAGCGCGGACCACCGAGTTCCTGGGCGGCTACCTGTTGGCGTGGACGGCTTTCGGGCTGCTGGCGTACGGCGGCCTCGCGCTCACCGGTGACCTGGTGGACCGTGAACCGGACGCCGGGAAGTGGATCGGCGCTGCCGCCTTCGCCCTCGCCGGGCTGTACCAGCTGGGTCCGCTGAAGTACGTGTGCCTGCGGCACTGCCGCAGCCCGATCACCCAGCTGATGCGCTACGCGTCCTTCCGCCCGCCGGGGCGGGACCTACGCGTCGGGCTGCACCACGGCGGGTACTGCCTGGGCTGCTGCTGGGCGCTGATGCTGGCGCTGGTCCCGCTCGGAGTGATGAACGTGGCCGCGATGGCGGCCATCGCGGTGGTGATCTTCCTGGAGAAGCTGTGGCGCCGCGGGCCACAACTGGCCCGGGTCGCGGGGGTGGCGTTCCTGGTCCTGGCAGTACTGGCACCGTTCCAGAGCTGGCTGCTGCCGGGGCTCACCCCGAGCGACATGATGTAGCGCGCCGACCTGCACCCCGTCGGGTTCGACGACGCGGCCGCCGCTCCGCGCCGGGTCTCACGGGCGGCGGACGTAGGAGAGGGTGAAGGCGCCGTCGGTGGGGACGCCGGCCGGGTTGAGGCAGTCGACGTCGATGCGTACTACCGGCAGGGTCTGGTAGTCGCCGATCCAGCCGAGCATGCAGTAGCCGCTGCCGCCGTTCGCGCTGACTTGGACGTTGCCGCCGTACGTACCGCCGGTCGTCCAGGTCAGCCGGTAGTTGCCGGGGCCGAGGCGGGTGATGGTGGGTCGGGTGCCGTCCGCGCTGTAGGAGTGGGCGGTGTCGAGCGTCTGGTTGGACGGGTCCGCGGACGTGCTGGCGGCGTTCGCGGCCGGGACGGACGGGTCGCCGTGCAGTCCCTCCCCGTCGACGTACGACAGCAGCCACTGGGAGTCGGCCGGCTGCGCCACCGGGGACGAGCCGATGGCCCAGCAGGTGACGGGGACGACCAGCGCGCCGCCCTGCGTCGCGGTCTGATCCGGCTGGCAGTGCACGGGAGTGCCGGTGCCGTACGGGGTGATCTGCACGTGGCCGGTGTTCGGGGCGAACGCCGCGCCGGCGAGGAGCACCCGGTAGCGGCCGGTGCCGTCGTGCAGGACGCGGACCGTCCCGCCCGCCGAGTTGACGGTGCCGCTGTTGGCCACCGGGTTGAGAGCAGTGGCGCCACCCGGGGCGTCGTAGCGCACCGTCGCGTACGGCCGCCCGCCGCCGGTGGAGGCGGTGAAGAACACCGTGTGCCACCAGTCGATCGGCGCGCCGTTCTCGTCGAAGCAGCGGACCCGGACCAGTTCGTCGCGCCCGGACGGGCCGTACTCGGCGACCGTGCAGGTCCGGCCGCGGGTGTTGATCCGGTAGGCGGTGGCGTGGGCGATCCCGGTCGTGGAGGCCAGCCCGGGCAACCGGACCTGGTAGTCGCCGGTGGCGGTACGGGTGACGGTGGCCTCGGCCCCGGCCGCGTCGGTGGACCACTGCCAGCTGGGCGCCAACTCGGTGGGCACACCCAGTGGCGCCTCACTGGCCGAGGCGAGGTTGACGTACGCGTAGCCCCAGTGCGCCCGCCCGTCCGACGGCCCGCCCGTACCGCCGCCGCCCGTCGTACCGCCGCCGCTCGTGCCGCCGTTCCCGCCGGACGGCTGGGACGGAACGCCGCCGCCGGAGGAACCGCCACCGCCCGGCCCACCGCCGTCGGGGGGTCCGTCGCCGGGCGGCAGGCTGGTGGGCGGACCGCTCGGCACGGGGTCGCCGGTCGGTGAGCCGGTCGGCGGCGCACCCGACGGACTCGCGGTCGAGGACGGGTCGCTGCCTGCGGTGCCGCCGGGCGTGGGACTCAGCGTCCGGGTGGCCCGGGGCGGCGGAGCGGTGCCCGGATGCCCGTTGTGCGGGGCGTCCCCGCCGAGCGACGCCCCCAGCGCCACCACCAGCGCCGTCAGCGCGGCCGCCGCCCCTTTGACCATCGGCGCGAACTGCTCCGACGTCGGTCCCGGTGACACCGCCAACTGGCGGGCCACAGCCGGCGCCCCGCGGACCAGCCGCACCGGAGCACCCCACCACGACCCGCCGCCCGGCACGTGCCCGACCGTCGCTGATGGACCGTCAGATCCTGGGCTCTCAGCTGAAGTTGTCGATCCGTCAGGGACCGGACGAGAGCTGCGCGGAGCCGGGCGGTCGGTGTCCGGCCGGTCGTCGCGGCCGCGGGTGGTGCCGGGGTGTCGGTCGAACTCCTCGGAGAACCACCAGGCGCCCAGCAACAGCGCCGGTACCGCCACGAGTTCCGCCCGGGTACCCAGGTGCAGGGCGAAGGGCAGTGCCGGGCGATCAGGGTCGGCGGGCAGCTCGGGGAGCAGGCCGGCCGGTACGAGGTGGGCCAGCCGGCGCCGCAGGAAGGCTTCGTCCTCGGCCACCGCCGCCGCCTTGTCGTCCTGGCCCAAGGTGACGTGGTGGAAGCGGAGATGGCCGAGCAGGGTGAGCAGCAGCGGCCCGTTCGTCCGGAGGTCCTGCTCGCTCAGGCGTTGCTGCACGTCCACGGCTTCCCGCGTGTGCCGGATCGCCTGCGCGTCGCGGTCGGTTCCGGCGTGCCGGGCGGCCATCGCGATGATCGCGCCACAGTTGCCCAGGGCCCGCGCCAGGTCGGGCTCGTAGCGGAAGGGCTGCGCCGCGGCCGGGGCCCGTCCGATGCGCACCGCCTCCTCTGCCGCGGCCTCCGCCTCGGCCCACCGCTCCGGTTCCCCCCGGTCCGCGGTACGGCCGAGCAGCGCGGCGAGGTTGCCGAGCGCGAGTGCGAGGTCGGCGGAAATCTCGGTGACGGTCTCGGCGGCAATCTCGTTCCCGGCCCCGGCGAGGGTCTCGGACGCGGCCCTGGTGCGGACCTCGGTGCCGGCCTCGGCGGGTGATTCGCGGTCGGGCGTACCGGCCGCCGTGGCCCGGGCGAGCAGGCGCCGCCGGACGGCGACCGCCTCCTCGGTGGCGGCCAGCGCCTCGGGCCAGCGGCCGGCACGCTCGTACTCGTCGCCCAGGTTGGTCAGCGACACCGCCAACCCGCCCTCGTAGCGGGCCGGATCGGTGGCGACCAGCTCGCGCCTCATCGCCACCGCCTCCTCGGTGTGCGCCACCGCCTCGGGCCAGTTCCCCACCTGCGCGTACCGGTGGCCGAGGCTGCTGAGTGCAGCCGCCAGCGCGGGCGCCTCGGCCGCCGGGTCCAGGGCCGCGCGGGTGCGACGGGCGGCGAGCGCCTTCTCGGCCGCCTCCACGGCCTCCTCGTGGCGGCCGGCGTCCGAGAGGCGTCGGCTGAGTCGGGCGTACACCTCGGCGTGGATGGCGAGGTCGGTGGTAGCGGCGACCCGTCCCGGTGCCAGGTGGGCGGCGAGCGCGGCGGCTCCGGCGTCGAGGTCGGTGTGGCGGGTGTCGGGCAGCACGCGGTCGACGGCGTCGAGCAGGTCGCGGTCGAGCAGGCGGAGCACGTGGAGTTCGGTCAGGCCGATCAGGGCGGCGCTGCTGCCTCGGAGCAACAGCTGGGGTTCGGCAGTCAGCAACGGTGACAGCACGTCAGTCGCGAGGTGCGGCCAGCGGCCGGCCGATTCGACCAGCACGGTCAGCGCACTGCGGCTCCAGGGCGCCGGCTGGTCGTCGTCGGCCACGAGCAGCAACCGGACCGCGTGCGAGGCCCACGATCCCGCCAGTTCCGACAAGTGGGATCCCGCGGGTCCCACCAGGCCGCCGCTCCCGTCCTCCTCGACGAACCCGTCCTCGACGAACCCCTCCTCGACGAACCCGTCCTCCCCGTACCGCTCCGCGAACAGCCCGACCGCGGTGCCGACGGGCGCGACGGTGCGGCCGATCAGGTCCTCGCGCAGGTGGTCGGGGCTCAGCGGTTCCAGGACGAGGTTGCGGCGTGACGGGTAGCACAGCTCGTAGTGGTCGAGCAGGACGGTCGCGGCCGCCAGGGTGTCGGCGAGTCCGACCCGTTGCAGGGCCAGGACGGCGTCCGGTCGGGCGAGCGGGCCGGTCAGGGCGGCCGTGAAGGCGACTCGGGCCATCGTGCTCGCGGGCGTCGCCGTCGGGCCCAGGCGCTTGAACAGGGTTGCCCAGTAGTCGAATTCGCGGTCGAGCAGGTAGGCGGAGGCAGCCCTGGGGCCGGCGGGTGCGTCCGCTCCGCGCCGGGCGGCGTCGACGGCCACCAGCGCGGCCAGGTGCACGGTCAGCACCTGCGCGTAGTCGGGATCGCTGGTCAGGGTGGCGGGCGGGTCGATCCGCCCGGCCTGCTCGACCGGCAGGCCGAGCACGGTGGCGAAGCTCTCGCACGCCTGCCGGAACAGGGCGGCGCGGTCGGCGGGGTCGGCGGCCAGGGGCGGCAGCTCGAACCGCGCGGCGGACGCGTGCAGGTACCTTCCGACCCAGGAGGCGACCTCCGTCCACCACGGCCCCGCCGGACGGGACACCAGCAGCACCCGGAGCCGGGGCGAGCCGTGCAGCGCCCGGTCGGCCAGCAGTCGCTGGAGGTCCTTCGCGGGCAGCCGCTCCGCGTTGTCCACCACCAGCAGGACGCCGATCGGGCCGGCCGGTGGCAGGTCGGGCGCGGCGGTGGGCAGCACGTCCTCGACGGCCCGCCACACCGTCCAGCCGAGCTCGCTGCTCGCCTCGGCGAACTCGGCCGCCAACCGCGACTTTCCTCGCCCGCCCGGCCCGTGCAGCAGCAACACCCGGGTCCGGCCGTCCAGCCCGTCGCTGTGCGGCTTCGGCTCGCCGGTGAGCCACTTCTTCAGCCGGTCGAACTGCTTGCGCCGGCCGGTGAACGGGACGACGGCGTGCCGGGCCTCCAGCAGCGTGGACGGGTTGGCCAAGGGCCGCCTGGCGGTGAGGGCAGTGTGCTCCGGGTCCGGGGCCTGGCCGGGTGCCTCCCAGCGTTCCGCGCGCGGGTCGAACTCCTCGATCCGGTACGCGGCCGCGCTCTCCTGGACGATCGTGGTGACGTTGTTGTGGTGGCCCCCCACGACCGTCAGGTTCCGCTCGACCCGGTTCCCGGAGACGTTGACCCCGGTCCACTGCCCGCCCGGATCGGATGTGCTCATCTGCTGTCGCCGGGGCCGATCCGGTTGTGGTTGCCGGTCACGACCGTCAGCGATCCACCGACCTCGTTGTCGCGGACCGTGACGGTGGTGGTGGTCGGGGCGGCAGTGAAGTCCTTTAGCAGGTGGCGCAGTTGCGCCGCGGCCTGCTCGATCCGCTCCGCGGCCAGACTCTCCAGCTCGTCCTCGAAACGCACCTGCCACCGCGCCCGCTGGTCCGCGATCAGGCGCTCGTCGTCCGCGGCTCCGGGAGCGGTCAGGACGCGCGCGGTGTCGTCCAGCCGCGCCAAGGTGGTCCGCCGGCGCTCGGCGTCGTCGCCGCCGAACCATCCGCCGATCCGGCTCCGCAACCCCGTCCAGGCATCCGTCCCGGCCGCCTGCACCACCGCGGTGCCCCCTGCCGCGGCCAGCGCCGCCAACGCCTCGGGCAACATCGCCGTACCCCCTCAAGCCAGCGTGTCGTCTCGACGACGGTACCGCTGCCCCGCCCGCCTGCGCACCGACTTCGGATAGTCCATCTCCCGTGCGAGACAAGACAGTTATGAAATCAGCCGCCCTGTCGGCCGGGCCTCCTCATCTCGCCGGGTCGGACCGCTCCGTGCGGAGCATCGAGAAGATCACCTGGTCGTGCCAGCGGCCACCGCGCCACTGGGCGGAGCGCAGCACCCCCTCCTGCACGAACCCCGCCTTCTCCAGGGCGCGTTGCTCGGCGAGGTTGGCGCAGTCCGTCCAGGCCTGGAGCCGTTCGGCCCTGGTGTGGTCGAAGAGGTACTCGGCCAGCAGCCGCTGCGCCCGCGTGCCTATGCCGCGCCCCTGCGCGGCGGGCACCAGTCCGATCGCCAGCGTCCAGCACGCGGAGGTGTCGGGCCGCCCCCAGCTGCCGGGGAACCACTTCACCCGGCCCACCGTCCGGCCCGCGTCCGCGACGGACAGCACGCCGCCGTCCGGGCCGAGCAGCCCGTTCTCCGCGAATCCGCGACGCAGGCCGCTCGGTGCGCGGTAGCCGAACCACTGGTACGGGCCGACGCCTTCGGGTCGGCTGAACTCACGCTCGAACAGGTCGAGGTCGTCGGCGGTGACGGGGCGCAGGGTGATCTCGTCCGGCATGCGGCGGCTCCTGGTCTTCTCGGCCGGCCCCCGCATCTCGGCAGGGTTCGGCGGGCACGGCAACGGGTGTCCACCCGACCCTGCCATACCGGCCGGTAGGGCACGCAGGGCCGGGCCGGATTCGCCCGAACCGAGCCGACATTCCGTCAGGACCCCGACCACCGCACGTGGCTGACGCGGCGCAGCAGCCCCGGAACGCAGCACGGACGCGGTTCAGCTGTCCAAGCGGCGCTTGCTCAGCCAGGCGACCATCTCGGGGTCGTGGTGGTCGAAGAACAGGGTGCTGCCGGTGTCGAGGGCGGCGATGGCGGCCAGCTGGTCGTCGGTGAGGCGGAAGTCGAAGACGTCGATGTTCTGCGCCATCCGGTCGGGGTTGACGGACTTGGGGATGGTGACGATGTCGCGCTGGATCAGCCACCGGAGCACGACCTGGGCCACGGACTTGCCGTGCGCGTCGCCGATGCCGGCGAGCACGGGGTGGGTGAACAGGTCGTTCCGGCCTTCGGCGAAGCCGCCCCACGCCTGGTGCTGGACGCCGTGCGCGCGCATCAACGCGTGGTCGGCGTCGCGCTGGTGGAAGGGGTGGGTCTCGATCTGGTCGACCTGCGGGGTGATCTCGTTGTTGAGGATCAGGTCCAGCAGCCGGTCGGGGTGGAAGTTGGCGACGCCGATCGCCTGCGCCAGGCCCTCGCGGTTCGCGGCCTCCATGGCGCGCCACTGGCCGTACACGTCGCCGTAGGGCTGGTGCATCAGGTACAGGTCGACGTGGTCCAGGCCGAGCTTGGCGAGGGACGTCTCCAGGGCGCGGCGGGCGTTGTCCTGGGCGGGGGCGTCCTGGACCCACAGCTTGGTGGTGACGAACAGCTCCTCGCGCGGGATTCCGCTGTTCTTGACGGCGCGGCCGACGGCCTCCTCGTTGCCGTAGGCGGCGGCGGTGTCCAGCAGCCGGTACCCGGCGGCCAAGGCGTCGGTGACGGCCTGCTCGGTCCGGTCGGCGGGGATCTGGTAGACGCCGAAGCCGAGGACCGGCATCCGGAGGCCGTTGTTGAGGGTGACGTGCTGCATTGGTGGTGTTCCTTGCTTCTCAGGTGCGTTGCGGGTGCCGGGGCAGGCACCCCCCGGTCACCTGACCAGCCAACCGCGTTCCGGCCCCCGGTGGGGCGGTCAAGCAGACCCTGACGGGGTCCCCCACGCCCGCGCCCGTACGCGGCGACCGGTCGTAGGGTCGGGTTATGGACCGACGCAGCGAGATCCGCGACTTCCTCACCACCCGCCGGGCCCGCGTCACCCCTGAGCAGGCCGGCCTCGTCCTCTCCCCGCTCTCCGGAGCGCGCCGCGTCCCAGGCCTGCGCCGCGAGGAGGTCGCCCAGCTCGCCGGCGTCAGCGTCCCGTACTACACCCGCCTGGAACGCGGTGACGCCCGCGGCGCCACCGACGCCGTCCTGGACGCCATCGCCCGTACGCTCCGCCTCGACGACGCCGAACGAACCCATCTCTTCGACCTCGTCCGGGCCGCCAACGCCGCCAACGCCTCGGGCACCGCAACGCCGTCCCGGCCAGCCCGGCAGCCCGTCCGTCCCGGCCTGCGCCACCTCGTCGAGGCGATCAGCGGCGTCCCCGCCTACGTCCGCAACGCCCGCCTCGACCTCCTCGCGGGCAACACCCTCGCCCGCGCGCTGTTCGCCCCCGTCTTCGACAGCCCCGCCCGACCCGCGAACGCCGCCCGCTTCACCTTCCTCGACCCCGCCGCCCCCGCGTTCTACCCCGACTGGGACGCCGTCGCCGACCAGAACGTCGCCACCCTGCGCGCCGAAGCCGGCCGCAACCCCTACGACAAGGCACTGTCCGACCTGATCGGCGAACTCTCCACCCGCGGCGGCGACCCCTTCCGCGGGCGCTGGGCCCGGCACGACGTCCGCCATCACCGCGCCGGCGCGAAACGCATCCACCACCCCCTCGTCGGCGACCTCACCTTCACCTACGAGACCACTCGGCTCACCGCCGACGACGGCCTCTACCTCATCCTCTGCGCCGTCCCACCCGGCAGCCGCGACGCCGAAACCCTCGACCTCCTCGCCAGCTGGAACGCCTCCGCACCGACAGCCTCACCCTCCAGCACCTGACACGACCACCGGTGGGGCGGCGCCGGTCTGCTGACCGAGCATCACCCGGCCGCGATCCGGTGGACGACCCGAACGGTCGGAGTCAGCTCTCCCCCTGGCGTCGTGGGTGGCTGGTCTCGCTGTCCGGGTCCGGTGGTATCCATGGCCCCATGGATACCACCGGACCCGGCGACGTCGCCGCGCTGCGCGCGGCCTTCGGTGTCGACGACGGCGGCGAGTCGACGCTCGGATGGGACGCGGTGCACGCGTTCGATCGTGTTGGGAACCGACGGCTGCGGCATGTACTGGCACCTCATCGTCACCGACCCGCACCGCGGACACGTCTGGAACATCAGCCCTGGTTCGACGCTGCCGAGCACGACTGCTGATGCGTCAGGACGTTCAGCAACTCGCGGCTACCGCTTCCGCACCGCGTAGGTCAGGTGCGTCACCCGCGTCGTCGGGTCCGAACGGACCGGTTCCAGGGCGATGCTGGACGCGTCCACGCCGTCGAACAGGCGGGTGCCGCCGCCGAAGAGTACGGGTGACAGCGTGATCGAGAACTCGTCGACCAGACCGGCGTTCAGGTACTGCAGGATCGTCTCGCCGCCGCCGGCGATGCGGACGTCCCGGTCGCCGGCTGCGTCGCGGGCCTGGTCGAGGGCGCGCTCGATACCGTCGTTGACGAAATGGAACGTGGTGCCGCCGGGCCGCTCCCACGGGTCGCGTGGGGTGTGGGTGACGACGAAGACCGGGGTGTGGAACGGCGCTTCCTCCGGCCACGCGAGTTCGCCGAAGTCGAACATCCGCTTGCCCATGACGCTCGCTCCGGTGCGCTCGAACGTCTCCCGCGCGATGTCGTTGTCGCGGCCCTCCTCCCCGCCCTCGCCCAGCTTCACGTTCTCCCGGAAGAACCGCAGCGGGAAGATCCACTGCTGCAGCTCGGTCCACTGCGCCATCCAGCGCCGGACGTGCGGGTCGTCCTGCTTCTCGGGCGTGAAGAAGTCCTCCACGGGTACGGGTTCGGGCGCGATGAACCCGTCCAGCGACATCGACACGCTGAAGAACACCTTGCCGGCCATCAGTCCTCGTCTCCATTCCGCATGGTCTCGGTGACGTAGGCGGCCAGGTTGCCCAGGGTCTGCCGGCCACCCTCGATCGCGTGGTACTTCTCGACCGCCTCGGCGCGCAGTTCCTTCGTCGGGAACACCGTGCGCATCTCCAGCCGGGTCGCCGCGCCCTCCGGCGCGAAGGTCAGCACCGACTCGAAGGCGTTCGGGTCGTCGCGGAACTCGCCGTGCAGCAGCTCGATCCGCTCCGGCGGTGCGATCCGCATCCACCGGATCCACTCGGCGTAGTCGGTCCCGTCCGGCCCGTGCATGACGAAGTGCCACTCGCCGCCCTCGCGGAACTCGAAGGACCGCGTGGTGGTGGTGAACCCGTTCGGACCCCACCACCCCGACAGGTGCCGGACCTCGGTGAACGCCTCGAACACCAGCTCCCGCGGGGCGTCGATCACCCGGGACACCACGATCTCCCGATCCGCCGCCGCCACCATCGCCGACTCCGACCCAGACCCCGGCTCCGACCCCATCTCTGCCCCCGCGCGCGTTCCCTGCACTGCCCCTGCCATCGCTCAGTCCTCCCGCCGTGCCTGCTTGAGGTCCTGCACGTACGTGTCGAGCCGGTCGAAACTCTCGTTCCAGAACCGCTCGAACCCGCCGACCCACTCGTGGACCGGCCGCAGCCCGGCCGCGTCCAGGCCGTAGAGCCGCTGCTTGCCCGCCTCCCGGACCCGCACCAGCCCCACCTCGCGCAGCACCCGCAGGTGCTTGGAGGCTCGCGGCTGGCTCATCCCCAACTCCTCGGCCAGCTCGGTCACCGGCCACTCACCCGCCCGCAGCAGCGCCAGGATGTCCCGGCGCTGCGGCTCGGCTATCGCGTTGAACGCGTCCGAGGTCGTCGCTGCTCGTGCCATGCCAGCCATCATATGCCGATATCGGCATACATCAAGTGGACTCAGCCACGCGCGCCGACCGGCGTCGCCGCCAGGGCCGTCACGGAGCCCAGTACCGGGCCAGCGCGCCCTGCTGGTACGCGGTCGGCCTGACGTCGAGGTCACCGGAGAAGGGCCGGTCCAGGACGAGCACCAGCAGCAGGCTGAAGCCGATGAGCGCGGCGACGGAGGAGACGAAGACCAGCTGGATCCGCAGGCGGCGCATGCCGTAGAGCGCGGTGAACGGGATCAGGACGAACGCCCCGCCGAAGACCAGGATCTGCAGCAGCGGCGGGAGTTCCTGCTCGGCCATGGTCAGCCGGGCGCGCCGCTGGGCGGCGACGTCGTTGAGCCGGTCCGCGGCCTCCTGGTAGAAGACCTGCTCGCGCGCGGTCGCGGGCTCGTACGCCTGGAGCGCGTCGAAGGCGCCCTGCAGGCGGTCGGCGGTGGCCCCGTAGCTGGGCTGTCCGACGCGCATCCGGGGCCACTGGTCCTCCACCACCGCGTGGACGTAGGCGCTCAGCGCGGCGTCGACCCGGGCGCCGGCCGCGGGCGGGAAGGCGGCGGCGTCGCGGGAGATCAGCGACACGTCGGTGGCCTCGGTCGCGACGATGGTGTTCGTGGTGTCCAGCTGCGTCCAGAGCGTGACGATGACGAACGCGAGGATGATCCCGTAGATCGCGCCGAACATCCCCAGCGTCACGCCGACCATGTCGTTGTGCTCCCCGTGGGCCAGTTGCGGGTATCTGCGGCGCAGCAGCACGCTCCCGACGACGGCGAGGACGACGGTCCCGCCGACGGTGAGGACGGCCAGGGTGAAGGTGCCGAAGTGGTTGAGCAGCCAGAGTGACATGGGCGGGAAGCCTAGGGACCGGACGATCACCCGGAGCGCCCGCCGACCGGGCACGGGGCGCTGATCTGGGCTCACGTGCCCGCGCCATCACCCCATCGGGTGACGGTCCGTCAGGCCGGGTCACCCGGCATTCCGGGATGCCGCCGAACGGGGCGGGTGCCCGTGTGTCGGTCCCGGCATCGGCGCGGCCGGTGTCAGGGTGGGAAACCCGTTCCAGTGTGGAGGTGCCGAGTGCCTGGCGTCCCGCTGTTGTCCCTGCGCGGGATCACCAAGAGCTTCGGGACCGTGCAGGTCCTCGACTCGGTGGATCTGCGGGTGGAGCACGGCGAGGTGCTGGGCCTGGTCGGTGACAGCGGGTCGGGCAAGAGCACGCTGGTCAACGTCGTCTCGGGGGCGGGTCCGGCGGATGCGGGGACGGCGGAGTGGGACGGCCTGCCGGTCGAGCTGCGGCGGCCCGTCGACGCCCGGCGCCTCGGCATCGCCACGGTGTACCAGGACCTGGCGCTGGTCGACCGGTTGGACGTGGTCGCCAACCTGTACATCGGCCGTGAATTACGGCGGTTCGGGGTGCTGCGGGAGATCGAGATGGAGAAACGTTCCATCGCCCTGCTCGAGCAGCTGTCCATCCGCCTTCCCAGCGTCCGGATCCCCGTGCGGGCCCTGACCGCCGAGCAGCGCCAGTCCGTCGCCATCGCGCGGGCGCTGATCGGCCGGCCGCGGCTCGTGGTCCTGGACGAGCCGACCTCCTCGCTCCCCCTGGAGCAGACCGCGCTCGTGCTCGACCTGATCGGCCGGCTGCGGGAGCGCGGCCACGCCGTGGTCATGATCAGCCACAACCTGGACGACATCCAGGCCGTCGCCGATCGCATCGCGGTGCTCCGACTGGGCCGCAACAACGGCGTGTTCGAGACCAGGTACGCCAGCCAGGAGCAGATCACGGCGGCCATCAGCGGCGGCCAGCGGCTCGCGGCGACCCTCCAGCAGAGCCTGCTGCCCCGGGGTCTGCCGGACCAGGACGCCGTCGAGGCCGCGCACCGCTACCTCCCCGCGCACGGCGGCGTGGGCGGGGACTGGTTCGACGTGATCCCGCTCTCCAGCGCCCGGGTCGCGCTGGTGGTCGGCGACGTGGTCGGCCACGGCGTCCACGCCGCGGCCACCATGGGACGGCTGCGCACCGCCGTGCACAACCTCGCCATGCTCGACCTGCCGCCGGACGAGCTCCTCACCCACCTCGACGAGGTGGTCAGCCGGATCGACGAGGAGGAGACGAGGGGCGGCCGCGAGGGCGCCGTCATCGGTGCCACCTGTCTCTACGCCGTCTACGACCCCGTCTCGCGCCGCTGCCAACTCGCACGCGCCGGGCACCTGCCCGCCGTCCTGGTCCACCCCGACGGCACCGTCGACATCCCGGACACGCCCGCCGGCCCGCCGCTCGGACTGCGCGGCCTGCCGTTCACCACGGTCGGGCTCGACATCCCCGAGGGCAGTCAACTGGTCTTCTACACCGACGGGTTGGTGGAGTCGCGGACCAGCGACATCGATGTCGGCCTGGACCGGCTGTGCGCCGCGCTCGCCCACCACCCCGAACGCACTCCGGAACAGGCCTGCCAGGCGGTCCTGGACGCCATGGTCCCGCCCAACCCGGCCGACGACATCGCCCTGCTGATCGCGCGCACCCGGGCCCTGCCCGCCGACCGGATCGCCGCCTGGAGCGTCCCGCCCGACCCCGCGGCGGTCGCCGACGCCCGGGCCGCCGCCATGGCCCAGCTGCGCCGGTGGGGCCTGGAAGACCTGGAACTGGGCACCGAACTGATCCTCAGTGAGCTGGTCACCAACGCCATCCGGTACGGCGCCGCCCCGATCGAGGTGCGCCTGCTGTACGGGCGGACGCTGATCTGCCAGGTCTCCGACGCCAGCAGCACCTCGCCGCGGATCCGGCTGGCCTCCGCCACCGACGAGGGCGGCCGCGGCCTCTTCCTGGTCGGGCAGCTCGCCACGCGCTGGGGCACGCGGTACACGGAGACCGGGAAGGTCATCTGGGCCGAGCTGAAGCTCCCCTGACCTCCGCGCTCCCCAAGTGGGAGAGCGCTCTCCCTACAAGATCAGGATGAATGCCCCGCCGGACGAGCCAACCTCGCATCACTTCATAAACGCAAACTCCCCTGAATCTAGGACGATTTGACCGGCTTTGCCCTGTCCTGACGCAAGGTCATTCGCAGCCGTGTGCGCACAAGCCTTGACGCCGGATTCCGCCTCCCGGAAGACTCACGCAGAGAGCGCTCTCCACTGCGTTCCACCCCCACCCACCCCACCGCTCACAGCAGGAGGAGCCATGCGGCTCGCCGCTCCCCCTTCCGGTGTCCCCATCCGCCGGACGTCCGCCGTCCTCGCCGCCGCGGCTCTGGTCGCCGGCGCCGCCCTGACCCTCCCGAACACCGCGCACGCCGCGGACACGCTGCTCTCCCAGGGCAAGACGGTCACCGCGTCCTCGACCGAGAACGCCGGCACCCCGGCGGCCGACGCCGTCGACGGCAACCTCGGCACCCGCTGGTCCTCGGCCGCCTCGGACCAGCAGTGGCTGCAGGTCGACCTGGGCGCCGTGGCCACCATCAGCAAGGTGCAGCTCAACTGGGAGACCGCGTACGGCAAGGCGTACCAGATCCAGACGTCCAACGACGGCACCACCTGGACCACGATCTACTCCACCACCACCGGCGCCGGCGGCAACGAGTCGCTGACCGTCTCCGGCTCCGGCCGCTACGTCCGGATGAACGGCGTCACCCGCGGCACCGGATACGGCTACTCCCTCTGGGAGTTCCAGGTCTACGGCACCATGGGCGGCACGCCCACCACCTGCGCCACCACCAACGCCGCGCAGGGCAAGCCCGCCACCGCCTCCTCGACGGAGAACGCGGGCACCCCGGCCTCGTCCGCGGTCGACGGCAACAACGGCACCCGCTGGTCCTCGGCCGCCGCGGACCCGCAGTGGCTGCAGGTCGACCTCGGCTCGGTCCAGCAGGTGTGCCAGGTGGACCTGCGCTGGGAGGCCGCGTACGGCAAGGCGTACCAGATCCAGACGTCCAACGACGGCACCACCTGGACCACGGTCTACTCCACCACCACGGGCGCCGGCGGCAACGAGTCGCTGACCGTCTCCGGCTCCGGCCGCTACGTCCGGATGTACGGCACCCAGCGCGGCACCGGGTACGGCTACTCGCTGTGGGAGCTGGGCGTGCACACCGGCGGCGGCTCGACCGTCCCGCCGGTGCAGGGCGGCGGCGACCTCGGCCCGAACGTGCTGGTCTTCGACCCGTCCACGCCGAACATCCAGGCCACGGTCGACGACGTCTTCAAGAAGCAGGAGTCCGCGCAGTTCGGCGACGGCCGCTACGCGCTGCTGTTCAAGCCCGGCACGTACAGCAACATCAACGCCCAGATCGGCTTCTACACCTCGATCGCGGGCCTGGGCCTGAGCCCGGACGACACCACCTTCAACGGCGACGTGACCGTCGACGCGGGCTGGTTCAACGGCAACGCCACGCAGAACTTCTGGCGCTCGACCGAGAACCTGCACCTGAAGCCGGTCAACGGCACCGACCGCTGGGCCGTCGCGCAGGCCGCGCCGTTCCGCCGGATGCACGTCGAGGGCGGCCTCAACCTCGCCCCGTCCGGCTACGGTTGGGCGTCCGGCGGCTACATCGCCGACTCGAAGATCGACGGCCAGATCGGCAACTACTCGCAGCAGCAGTGGTACACCCGCGACAGCTCCATCGGCGGGTTCTCCAACGGCGTGTGGAACCAGGTCTTCTCCGGCGTGCAGGGCGCCCCCGCCCAGGGCTTCCCGAACCCGCCGTACACCACGCTCGACAGCACCCCGGTCTCCCGCGAGAAGCCGTTCCTGTACCTCGACGGCAACGACTACAAGGTGTTCGTGCCCGCCAAGCGCACCAACGCCACCGGCGCCTCCTGGGGCAACGGCGCGCCGCAGGGCTCCTCGCTGCCGCTGAACCAGTTCTACGTGGTCAAGCCCGGCGCGACCGCCGCCACCATCAACCAGGCGCTCGCCCAGGGCCTCAACCTGCTCTTCACCCCGGGCGTCTACCACGTCGACCAGACCATCAACGTCACCCGCCCCGACACCGTGGTGCTCGGCCTGGGCCTGGCCACCATCGTCCCGGACAACGGCGTCACCGCGATGAAGGTCGCCGACGTCGACGGCGTCAAGCTGGCCGGCTTCCTGATCGACGCCGGCGCGGTCAACTCGCCCAGCCTGCTGGAGATCGGCACCGCCGGCTCCTCGGCCGACCACTCCGCCGACCCGACCAGCATGCAGGACGTCTTCGTCCGGATCGGCGGCGCGGGCCCCGGCTCCGCCACCGCCGCGGTCGTCGTGAACAGCAACAACGCGATCATCGACCACACCTGGATCTGGCGCGCCGACCACGGCGCGGGCGTCGGCTGGAACGTCAACCCGTCCGACTACGGCCTGCTGGTCAAGGGCAACAACGTGCTGGCCACCGGCCTGTTCGTCGAGCACTTCAAGAAGTACGACGTCGAGTGGTCCGGCAACGGCGGCAAGACGATCTTCTTCCAGAACGAGAAGTCGTACGACGCCCCGAACCAGGCCGCCGTCCAGAACGGCAACACCAAGGGCTTCGCCGCCTACAAGGTCGACGACAACGTCACCACCCACGAGGGCTGGGGCCTCGGCTCGTACTGCTACTACAACGTCGACCCGACCATCGTGATGGACCACGGCTTCGAGGTCCCGAACACCCCGGGCGTCAAGCTCCACGACGCCCTGGTGGTCTCCCTCGGCGGCAACGGCCAGTTCCTGCACGTCGTCAACAACACCGGCGCCCCCACCTCCGGCACCGGCACCACCCCCTCGAACGTCATCTCCTACCCGTAACGCCCCTCGCAGGCCCGGCGGCCACCGCCCCCACCCGGGGCGGTGGCCGCCCCGCGTCATCCGTCACCGATCGCCGCCCGCAGGCGCCGGAGCCCGTCCCTGGTCCGGGTCTTGACGGTTCCCAGCGGAACCCCGAGGGCCGCCGCGATCTCGCGCTGGGAGTACCCGCCGTAGTAGGCGAGCACCAGCGATTCGCGCTGCACCGCGCTCAGCCCGGCCAGCGCCCGCCGCACCCGCGCCGCGTCGAGCGTCCGCAGCACGCACTCGGCCGCCGACTCCGCCACCGGGCGCTCCGCCCTGACGACCCGTCGCTCGCGCTCCGCCGCGGCCCGCACGGACCTGACCCGGTCGACGGCCCGCCGGTGCGCGATCGTGCCCACCCACCCGGTCACCGACCCGCGCCCGCACCGGTACGACGGCGCCGACCGCCACACCTCGAGCAGCACCTCCTGCGCCACTTCCTCGGCCTGCGCGGGATCCCGCACCACCCGCAACGCGATGCCGTGGACCAGCGGCGCGACCGCTTCGTAGAGCTCGGCGAAGGCACTCCGGTCCCCGCGCGCGACGCGCGCCATCACAGCGCGGAGCTCGTCGACAGCGCGGAGCTCGTCGACCGGCACCGGCGCCGGAGGCGACTGGAGTGTGGCTGCCATGCTCCACACCGTCCCGCCGGGCCACCCTCGTCCGCGACTTGCCTCGTTCCTGCATCGTTTCCACGAGGCCACCGCCCCCGCTCCGCCGAGAGCACCCAATCCGCATCCGCCGCGGCTCCGAACAGGGGGCGTCACGTTCGTCCGTCGCGGCCGGGTCCGTCCCCGCCGATCCCGGGAGGCCCCCTGATGCTGTCCGTGCCACCGTCGGTCCGGTTCGCCGGTCCGTGGACCGAGGGGGTGCCGCGGTGAGCGCCGTGGTGCACCTGTCGGGCCCGGGCCGGCCGGGGCCCGATCTGAAGGAACTGCTGGGGCGGGTCGCGCTGGGCGACCAGAACGCCTTCGGCAAGCTGTACGACGCGGTGGCGGGGCCGGTGCTCGGGCTGGTGCGGCGCGTGCTCCGTGATCCGGCGCAGTCGGAGGAGGTGGCGCAGGAGGTGCTGTTGGAGGTGTGGCGCAAGGCGGCGCACTACCGCCCGGAGCGGGGCGAGGTGATGGCGTGGGTGCTGACCATCGCCCATCGCCGCGCGGTCGACCGGGTGCGCGCCGCGCAGGCGGCCGCCGACCGGGAGCAGCGCATCGCCGCCGCCTCCCACGCGCCGGCCTACGACGAGGTCGCCGAGCAGGTGGAGGGGCGGCTGGAGCGCGAGCAGGTGCGGCGCTGTCTGACGGGGCTCACCGAGGTGCAGCGCGAGTCGCTGACGCTGGCGTACTTCCGGGGCTTCACCTACCCGGAGGTGGCGCAGCTGCTCGGGATCCCGCTGGGGACCGTGAAGACTCGGATGCGCGACGGGCTGATCCGGCTGCGCGACTGCCTGGGGGTGGGGGTATGAGCGCCGCCGACGTGCACACGCTGACCGGCGCGTACGCCGCACACGCCCTCGATCCCGCCGAGTGCGCGGAGTTCGAGCATCATCTGGAGCACTGCCCGGCCTGCGCCCAGGAGGTCGCCGAGTTCACGGCGACGCTGGCGCGGCTCGGGTCGGCGTCGGCCGTGCCGGTGCCGGCCGAGTTCAAGCAGCGGGTGATGTCCGCGCTGGACACGGTGCGTCAGGAGGCCCCCCGCACTGCGCAGTTGCCCGCCGGGACGCGCCGGGGCCGGCTGCGTCGGACGTGGCCGAGGTTCGCCCTGGCGGCCTGCCTGGCGCTGGCCGTGGGCGCGGGCGGCCTGGCGGTGCAGCAGCACCGGGAGGCGGACCGGGCGCGGGCCCGGGCGACGGCGATGCAGCGGCAGCAGGACCGGATCGCCGATCTGCTCACCGCCCCGGACGCCCGCACCACCTCGGGCGCGGTCGCCGGCGGAACCGGCGTGGCGACCGTCGTGTGGTCGCCGAGCGAGGGCGTCGCCGGGTTCCTGGCCTCCGGCATGCCGCCGCTGGCACCGGGCACCACCTACCAGCTGTGGTTCGACGACCGCGGAACCATGCGACCCGCGGGGCTGATGCCCACCGCGAGCGGGGCGCTGCTGCTGAGCGGCCCGTTGGACGGGGCGTCCGGCGTCGGGGTGACCGTGGAGCCGGCCGGCGGCTCGCCGCATCCGACGGGCGCCCCGGTCGTCCTGCTGTCCTTCGCCTGACGGCCCGCTGACGGCTCGTGAGTAGCGCACTGTCCTTCGCCTGACGCCCCGCTGACGGCTCGTGAGAAGCGCGTCATGAGCCGTCAGCGCGGTGGCGTCCGGCGGGGCGGCAGCGGCAGGAAGCCGCTGGTGCGCGCGGCGTACTCGGCCCAGCCGGGTCGCTGCTGTGCCGTCATCTGCTTCTCCAGCAGCGCCTTTCCGCTGCCGAACGCCAGCAGCCAGGTCATCAGCAGCGGGCAGGGCAGGAGCAGCAGCGCGGCCGGGTGGTGGGCGCCGATCAGGTACAGGCCCCACCAGACGCAGGCGTCGCCGAAGTAGTTGGGGTGTCGGGTGTAGCGCCACAGGCCGCGGTCCATGATCCGGCCGCGGTGGGCCGGGTCGGCCTTGAACCGGGCCAACTGGCGGTCGCCGACGCTCTCGAAGAACAGGCCGACGCACCACAGCGCCGTCCCGGTCAGGTCGAGCGGTCCGAGGCCGTCCGGGAGGTACGCGGCGAGTTGGACGGGCAGCGAGACGAACCAGACGATGGCGGCCTGCAGCAGGTAGACCTTCCGCAGGGCGTAGCGGGTGCGGGCGGGCCCTTCGGGGGCGCGGGCGAGCATCCGGGCGTAGCGGGGGTCCTCGCCGGCGCCGCGGGCGCGCCACCCGATGTGCGCGGACAGGCGCAGGCCCCAGACGGCGACCAGGACGGTGACGAGCAGTCGGCGTCCCGGGTCGCCGTCGCCTGCGGACAGCGCGTACCCGGTGCCGGCGACGGCGGTGAAGGCGATTCCCCAGGCGACGTCGACGCCGCGGTGCCGGCCGCTGCGGACGCCCGCCGCGAAGGCGGCGAGGAACACGGCCAGGGTGGCGCCGGCGGTGGCGGCGAGGTTGACGGCGAACGCCCCGGTGTCCACGGCCGCGCTCATCGCACGCTCCCCTCCCGGGTCAGGAGCAGCTGCTGGACGTCGAGGTAGCCGGTGCGGAAACCCGCCTCCGAGTAGGCGAGGTACAGCTCCCACATCCGCCGGAAGACCTCGTCGAAGCCGAGTGCGGCGACCTGCTCGTGCTGCGCGGTGAAGCGCTCGCGCCACAGTCGCAGGGTCTCGGCGTAGTGCGGGCCGTAGGCCTGGGTGGCGGCGAGCCGCAGGCGGGTGTGGCGGTGGGCGGTCTGCTCGATCGCCCGGACGGAGGGGATCTGGCCGCCGGGGAAGACGTACTTGAGGATCCAGGTGTAGGTGTGGCTGCTGGCGAGCATCCGGTCGTGCGGCATGGTGATCGCCTGCAGCGCGGCCCGTCCGCCGGGGGCCAGCACCCGGTCGAGGGTCTGGAAGTACGCCGCCCAGAACGGTCGGCCGACCGCCTCGATCATCTCGACGCTGACCACGGCGTCGTAGCTGCCCTCGGCCGCGCGGTAGTCGCACAGCCGGACCTCGGCGCGGTCGGCGAGGCCGGCGGCGGCGATCCGGCGGCGGGCGAGGGCGAGTTGCTCCGCGGAGAGGGTGAGGCTGACCACCCGGGCGCCGCGCGCGGCGGCGCGCAGGGCGAGTTCGCCCCAGCCGGTGCCGATCTCCAGCAGCCGGGTGCCGGGGCCGACCCGGGCGAGGTCCAGCAGCAGGTCGATCTTGCGGTGCTGCGCCGCGGCGAGCCCGTCCCGGCTCACCACGGGCTGTCCGGCGCCATCGGTCGGGAAGACGGCCGAGGAGTACGTCATGGTCGGGTCGAGGAACAGCGCGAACAGCTCGTTCGACAGGTCGTAGTGCCGGCGGATGTTGCTGCGGGCGTTGGCGGCGGTGGACAGCTCCGCCTCCGGCGGGCGCTGCACGTAGAGCCGCCGCAGCCACTGCGTGCCGGTGGGCACCAGGGTGTCGGGGGCGGTGGCGAGGGCGGTGAGCAGGGCGACCGGGTCGGGGCTGTCCCAGTCGCCGGCCTGGTAGGCCTCGCCGAAGCCGATCAGGCCGCTCTCGCCGACGCGGTGCAGGAACGCCCGCGGGTGGTGCAGCCGCAGCACGGGCGCGCCGGGCGGGGCGGCGCGCAGGACGCGGCCGCCGGGGAGCTCGACGCGCACGCCCCGTCGGGCGGCGACGCGGCGCAGCAGCCGTTCGGCGACGGCGGCCCGCAGGGGGACGTTCGGCACCCGGGCGACGTCCGGCCAGCGCTCGGGGTCGACGACGGGTGTCGGCTGGGCGGACCGGGTGGTCCGGGCGGCCTCGGTGGTCATGCGGAGGGCACCTCTTCCGTGCGGGCGGGCCGGTCGGGACGGGGGTGGACGGGGAGGCCGCGCAGCCACAGGCGGATCCCCTGGTAGCGGATGTGCAGGGCGACGGCCGCGGTGGAGAACGGGTGGCGGACGGCCGCGGCGAGCAGCGCGGTGGCGTTCGCGGGTGTTCCCTCGCCGTGGACGGTGGCGGTGAAGGCCCGCCCGCCGGGGCGTTCCAGGTGGATGGTCAGGTCGAGCCGGTGGCCCGGTTCGGGCAGCGCCATCCGGTAGCGGCCGTCGACGGGGAAGAACGGCGAGACGTGGAACGTCTTGGCGGTCTCGGCCCGGCCCGTGGGTGTCGCGGGGAGCAGGTAGCGGTGCCGGCCGCCGTAGGTGTTGTGCACCTCGGCGACGGTGCACAGCGGCCGGCCGTCCTCGTCGTGGCACCAGTAGACGGTGAGCGGGTTGAACACGTAGCCGAGCGAGCGGGCCTGAGTGAGCATCAGCACCCGGCCCTCGCCGAGCCGCACGCCGTGCCCGGCCAGCCACCGGGCCAGCCCCTGACGGATCGTCAGCTGCGCGTCGACGGCGTCGGTGGCGTGGTCGCGGGCGCGGAACGCGGCCAGCGGGCGCAGCGGCCGGGGCACCGGGGGCATCCGGTCGAGATCGACCAGCCACAGGTAGCCGCGGTGGTGGAAGGCGTGCCGCAGCGGGCGGGTGCGGACGTGCGTGGTGCGGGTGTCGTACAGCACCGCGCCCCACGCGCCCGGCAGGGCGCGGGCACCGGCGGGTCCGGTGCTCACGGCGGGTTCGGTGCTCACGGCGCGCCCACCGCGAGCAGCGAGTGCGCGGCCTGGACGCCGGAGCGGCAGCCGTCCTCGTGGAACCCCCAGCCGTGGTAGGCGCCGGCGAACGCGGTGCGGCCGGTGGCGAGTTCGGGCAGCCGCCGTTGCGCGGCCACCGTCTCGGCGGTGTAGACGGGGTGCTCGTAGACGGTGCGGGAGATCACCGCGTCGGCGGGCACCGGGTCGCGCCGGTCCTCGTTGAGGCTGACCAGGTAGTCCGTCGCGGTATCCAGCCGCAGCAGCCGGTTGAGGTGGTAGCTGACCCGGACCCGGTCGGCGGGGCCGTCGCAGGCGGGCATCCGGTAGTTCCACGACGCGCGCGCCCACGGTGCGGCCGGCAGGACGGTGGCGTCGCGGTGCAGGACGGTCGGGTTCCGCGAGTACCGGAAGGCCCCGAGCACCTGGCGCTCCGCCGTCGTGGCGTCGGCCAGCAGCCGCAGCGCCTGGTCGGCGTGGGTGGCGATCACCACCGCGTCGGCCCGGGTGTCCCGTCCGTCGGCGGTGGCGACGGTGACCCCGTCGGCGTGCCGCCGGACGGCTCGCACGGGGGCGCCGCGGTGGACGGTGGCCAGGCGTTCGGCGATCCGCTCCACGTAGCTGCGCGACCCGCCGACGACCGTCTTCCAGGTCGGCGAACCGGTGACGGAGAGCATGCCGTGGTTGTCCAGGAACGTGAACAGGTAGCGGGCGGGGTAGTCGCCCGCCAGGTCGGGCGCGCACGACCACACCGCGGAGACCACCGGCGTCATGAAGTGGCCGACGAAGTACCGCGTGAACCCCTCCGCCGCCAGGAACTCCCGCAGGCTCGGGTCGCCCACCTCGGGGTCGGCGAGCAGCGCCCTGGCCCGCCGGTGGAACCGCGGCACCTCGGCCAGCATCGCCAGGTACCGGCGGCGCAGCAGCGCCGACGGCCGCGCCAGCAGTCCGGCCGGCCCCCGTGCCCCGGCGTACTCGAGCCCGCAGCCCTCGCAGTGCACCGACATGCTCATCTCGCTGTCCTGCGTCCGCACCCCCAACTCCCGGAACAGGCCCACCAGATGGGGGTACGTCCGCTCGTTGTGCACCAGGAACCCGGTGTCGAGCGCGAGCTCCCGCCCGTCCTCCCCCGGCACCGCCTGCGTGTGCGCGTGCCCGCCCAACCGCCCCTGCGCCTCGAACAGCACCACCTCCACCCCGGCCCGCTGCAACTCGAACGCGGCCGTCAACCCGGCCACCCCGGCCCCCACCACCGCCACCCGCCGCCGTGGCGGCCCGTCCCTCCGCCCCGCCACCGACCCCACGACGACCGGAACCCCAACGGAACTGGACACACCCACGAGCAACCCTCTCCCACCACGACCGCGAGCGGCCGACCACGCCTGACACACCCCATTCGGAGCCACTCCCGCACCGGATTGGCCACGTGTGGGGACCTGGCGGCTCGGTCGAGCCCCAGGCGCTCGGCGACGTGCGGGATCGTGCGGCGATCGGTCCGGAGGTCGTCAACGGCCTACCGGGCGCGGCGGCTTGCACGTGGCGAGCGGCGCGCCCGGTTCGTGCTCTGCTGCCGGTCCGGGTTGCGGCCCGGTCGGGTCAGGGTGCTGCGGGGGCGGTGTCGAGGTCCCGCAGGCGGCGGATCGGACCGGCCAGCAGGACGGCGGGGCAGGCGAATGCGAGGGCGGCGACCAGCCAGAACGCGCCGCGGGTGCCCCAGGCCGATGCCGCGAAGCCGGCGGCGACGGAGCCGAACGGGATCGCGCCCCAGGAGACGAAGCGGACGGTGGCCATGACCCGGGGAAGCAGCTCGGGCGGGGTGACGGCCTGGCGGTGGGTGCGGGTGATGACGCTGGTGACGATGGTGCCCGCGGAGAAGCCGGCGTTGCCGAGGGCGAACAGGATCAGGCCCCAGCCGTGCCACGCCATCGGCATGAGCAGCCCGGCGACCGCGGTGACGGTCGCCGCGAGTCGCAGGGCCGGCCCGTTGCCGAGCCGGTTCACCAGCTTGGTGGCGAGCGCGGCGCCGACGAGGCTGCCCGCGCCCTCGGCGGCGTACAGCACGCCGACCAGTCCGGGCGGGGCTCCGAGCGTGGTGACCAGGAAGACCGGCATCAGGGTGAGGAGGCCGCCGCAGACGAAGTTGATGGCGGTGACCGCGGCCAGCGACGGCCCCATCACCGGGTGGCGTGTGACGTACCGCCAGCCTTCGCGGATCCGGGCCAGCATCGGGCCGTCGGCGCCGCCGCCGGCTTCGTGCTCGCCGCGCGGCAGGGTGCGGAGCAGGACGGCGGACGCCAGGTAGCTGACCGCGTCGACCACCAACGTGGCGGCGGCTCCCAGCAGTTGGACCAGGACACCGCCGAGCGCCGGTCCGCCCGTCTGGTTGGCCGAGTAGGTGCCGGACATCAGGCTGTTGCGGGCCGTCAGCTCACGCTTGTCGACGACGGACGTCAGGAACGAGGAGTTGCCCACGTCGAAGACCACGGTCGCCAGGCCGACCACCAGGGCGACGGCGATCAGGTGCACCAGGTGCAGTGCGCCGAGCCAGGCGGCCACGGGGATGGAGGCGATCGCCAGTGCGCGGACCACGTCCATGGCGACCTGTACCCGGCGCAGCGGCATGCGGTGCACCAGGACGCCGGCCGGTAGGCCGATCAGCAGCCACGCGGCGAACCCGGCGGCGGTGATCCAGCCGACGTCGGTGGCGGTCGCGTGCAGCATCTCGACCGCCACCAGGGGCAGTGCGACGGCGGTGACGGCGTCGCCCGCGCCACTGATCGTGGAGGCGGTCCAGTACCGCCAGAACACCGCGGCGCGGTGTCGTGCGGCGGCGTCGTCGGTCGCCTCGTCGGTGCCCGTCATGGTCGCGTCCACGCGCGTTCCCCCGTGTGTGTCGTCGTGTCATGCGTCGTCGTGTCATGCGTCGTCGTGTCATGCGTCGTCGTGTCATGCGTCGTCGTGCCGTGCGTCGTCGTGCCGTGCAGGGTGGCCCGATGCGCTGCGGTGGGCCCGGTCAGGCCTGCAGGGCGATCAGCCGGTAGAGCGGGTCCGGCCGGGCCTGGTCCTGGCCGGGCAGGTCCTCGAGGCGGCGGCAGAGTTCGGCGACCCGGCCGGGCTCCGCCTGGTTGCACCAGGGAATCCGGCCGGCCCTGATCGTCTTGAGCCAGGCCCGGGGGCTCCGGCCCTGCCCGCGACCGGGGAAGGAGGTCTCGGCGACCTGCTGCAGGCCGTGTCCGGCGGCCCAGGTGGTGATCCGGTCGGTGCTGTCCGACGCCCGGTCCGCGTGTTCGCGGCGCAGCGGTGCCGTGAGGGCGGCCAGGTCGCTGTCGGGGACGAAGTATGCGTCGTCCTTGTCGACCGTGGTCACCAGGCGGCCGCCCGGCGCCAGGCAGCGCCGGGCCTCGGCGAGGACCGCGAGCGGTTCGGCGAGCAGGTGGAGCAGCCAGACCGAGACGACGGCGTCGATGCTGCCGGTGCGGAACGGCAGTCGGGCTCCGTCGCCGAGGACGACCGCTCCCGGCAGGCGCTGTGCTGCGAGGGCGAGCATGCCGCCGGAGCGGTCCACGCCGAGCAGTCGGCGGCCGGGGTGCTGGAGGTGGCGGGTGACGATCCCGGTGCCGCAGCCGAGGTCGAGCACGGTGCCCGGGGTGTCGGGCAGCAGCCGCTGCACCGCCTCGGCGGCCGCCCTGGCCCGCTGTTCTCCGCCGCGGGACTCGTCGTAGGTCCGGGCCTCGTCGTCGTAGTCGATCACGTGCTCCCCGTTCGGGTTCGCGCCGGTGCTGCCGGGCGGCGTCGCTGTTCGCGGTCGCCGCCGATCCTGCCGGGCGGCCTCATCGCCGTCCTGCCACGGTGCCCTGGTAGCTGTCGAGGTGTTCGAGCAGCGCCATGCCGGAGCCGCCGAGTTCGTAGAGCACCCGCACGCCGGCCCGGCGCCGCTGGACGAGGCCGGCGGCCACCAGGGAGGTGAGGTGCTCTGAGACGGTGCTGGTGGCCAGTCCGAGCACGGCGGCGAGCGTGGAGGTGGTGGTGGGGGCGACCAGTCCGCGGACGACTCCGGCGCGGCTGCGGCCGAGCAGGATCTCCAGCCGGTCGCCGTAGGCGGGTTCGCCGGTGCGTCGGGCGGGGGCGCCGTCGCCGATCAGGACGGTCGCTCCCTTGGCCTGGTAGGAGAAGCCGACCTCGCCGTCGGCGCCGGTCGCCACGAGCGAGGCGCCGCGGCCGAAGACCATGGGGACGATGACGACGTGCACGGCGGACGGCATGGCGACCCGGCGGGAGCCGACGTCGATGCGGAGGGCCTCGTTCGTCCAGGTGACCCGTCCGTGGAGTGCGTCGAAGAGCCGCGCGGGGCCTTCGGTGGCCAGGACCCGGGAGCGCAGGAGGATCTCCTCCTCGATCGCGGCGCGCAGCGGGACCGCGTAGGGCGCGAGTGCCAGCTGCCAGTAGCGGGGCACGAGGCGGCTGAACTCCTCGATCCGCGCCTCGGGTTCGTCGTAGAGCGGTTTCAGGCGTTCCGGGATGCCGTTCGGGCACCAGCGGTCGAGCTCGCCGCGGACCCGGGTGCCGGGCGTGGTGCGCAGGGCGGCGAGTCCTTCCTCCAGGTCTTCCTTCGAGGAGCCGGGGACGTTGGCGAGGAAGGACGGCAGGGTGCCGGCGCAGGTCCGGTAGAGCTCGGTGAGCCAGCCGGGGATCTCGATGTCCGAGCCGCCGATCGCGCGGGCGACCGTCCGGCCCCAGCCGGTGTAGGGCCATGGTGCGCCGGCCCGGGCGCCGGCCAGGACCCCGATGCTCCCGTAGGTCTCCCAGAGCCAGCTGCTCGCGATTCGGACGGAGCCGTGGACGGCTTCCGCCATCGGAATCTCAATCAAGTCCATTCCCCCAAAAGGACTCCGCGGGTGTGCTACCCGCTCGCGGCATGGTGGGCATGCCAACCACTCATCCGCAACCACTGTTCACGTCCTGAGACGGTGTGACGCGTGTGGTCCAGTGAGGTTTGGGTGACTTTGGCCGGTGCGGCTCACGAACCTGACGTCTCGTCAGTTCCGTGAGGTGTCAGTGGTGTTCGGAGTTCGATGCAGCGGCGGGCGGCGTCCCGGACGGCCTGCGCCATCGCCTCGCCGGTTCCGGCCGCGACGAGCCGGGCCAGGCCGGCCTCGGTGATCCCGCCGGGGGTGGCCAACCGGGTCCACGGGGCGGGTCCGCCGGGGTCGGCCGCGCGCAGCAGCGCGGCGGCGCTCTCCAGGGCGTCGGCCGCGAAGGCGTGCGCTTCGGGTCCACCGACGCCGTGGCCGCGGGCCGCGCCGGCGATGCCCTCGGCGGCGAGCGCGAGGAAGGCGGCGCCACTGCCCAGGGCGGCGGCGGCGGTGTCCTGGTGGGCTTCGGCGACGGTGACCGTGGCGCCGAGGGTGGCGAGGACGGCCGCCGCCCGGGCCGCGGTGTCCGCGGGCGTGCCGGGCTCGACGGTCACCGCGAGCAGGCCGCCGCGTTCGACGGAGGCCGTGTTGGTGGCGGCGCGGACGCAGTGCATCCGGCGGCCGTCCGGCAGGGCCGGATCGTGCCGGGCGATCTCGGCGCAGCCGAGTCCGGCGACGAAGGAGAGCACCGCGGCACCGGGCGCGAGCCGCGGGACGGTCGCGGCCAGGGCCTCGGCGGCCCGGTCCGGTCGGACCGTCAGGATCAGCACCTCGGCGCCGTCCGCCGCGGCGCCGTTGTCGCTGTCGACCTGGACGGCGTGACGCTCGGTCAGCAGCCTGGCCCCGGCGGGCGTGCCGGTGGTCGCGCGCAGCCGGTCGGCGGGGTGGCCCTGCGCGAGCAGCCGGGCGAGCACCGCCTCGCCCAGGTGGCCGGCGCCGATGACCGCGGTCAGCGGCGCCGGGGCTGCGGTGGCCGCGGTCACCGGGCCGCCTCGCGGACGAGGGGCGAGGACCCGGCGAGCGGCCCGCGGCGCAGGTGGTCCATGGCCGCGTCGAACACCTGGTCCGCGCTCCCGGTCGCGTCGAGCAGGGTGAACGTGGAGTCCCGGTACTCGGGCAGGCCCCGGTAGGCGGCGGCGAACCGTTCGAGGAACTCCGGCGAGTTGGCGTCGGTGTTGCGCGCGAGCACCCGTTCCAGGGCGGCGGCCGGGGGGAGTTCGAGGAGCAGCACCAGGTCGGGGGCGGGCAGGCTCGCGTAGAGCCGGCGCAGCCGGTCGGCGTTGCGGGTCCCGGACACGGCCGCCAGTGCCAGGTGGGTGTAGTAGTACCGGTCGAGCACCATGACGTGGTCGGGCCTGGCCATGTCCTCCGCGAGGTCGGCCATGTCGCGCCACTTCAGCACGGAGGCGAGGAACTGCGCCTCGTCGCGGCCGATCAGCTCGAACCGGTCGCGGTGGCCCCACTCGCGTGCGATGGCGTCGAGGGTGTCGCGGACCGGCGCGAGGTTCTGGTTGGGGTACCAGCGGGCCGACCGGCCTTCCGCCCGCAGGGCTTCGACCATCCTGGCGCCCAGCGTGCTCTTGCCCGAGCCGTCGATGCCCTCGACGACCACGACGACGGCGCGCCTCCCGGTTCCGGGGCCGGTCATCCGGCGGTCCGCAGCAGGCCGAGTTCCATGGCCGACACCAGCTCCTCGCGGACGGCCGGGAGTTCCGTCCCGATCGCGGCGAGCAGTTCCCCGAGTGGCCGGCTGCCGTCGACGGCGCGCAGGAAGGACAGCCAGGGCTCCTCGTCGACCACGTACTCGAGGCTGCCGTCGACGGCGAGGTACCACGTCTCGGTGGCGCCCGGCCGGCAGAGCAGTACGGCCTCGGGGGCGAGTTCGAGCACCAGCCCGGGGTCGAGCGGGACGGCGACGCCGAGGCGCTCCTCGATCCCGGTCCGCTCGGCGTCCCAGTCGGCGACCGGGAGGGAGCGCGGCGCGGGGCCGGCCGGGGTGGCGACCAGCGGCTTGGGCAGGTCGGCCACCATGGCGGCGAGCAGGCCCAGGTTGACCAGCGGGAGGACCAGTTGGACGTCGACGCCGGGCCGGGCGGCCAGGGCGGCGACCGCGGAGCGCAGGCCGTCGGCGTGCAGGTGGTGCCTGGCCTCGTCGGTGGAGAGCGCCCGTTCCACGAGCGCCCCGCCGTCCTGGGCCAGCATCCGGCCGAACATCCGGAAGGTGTGCACGGCGCCGGTTCCGTAGAAGAACGGGCCCTTCTCGCGCTTGACCACCTCGGGGGGCAGGATCCCGTCCATGGCGGTGCGCAGGATCTGCTTGTCCCACAGCAGCGCCGCCCGGCGCTCGGGCGGGATGGCCGCCGACAGTTCGACCAGCCGGTGGTCGAGGAACGGCACCCGGGCCTCGATGCCGCTGCCCGCCGCGGTCCGGTCCTCGTGCCAGCAGTTGTACTGCTGGACCTTGCGGTGCTCGTGCTGCAGGTAGCGGGCGTAGACGTCGGAGAGGTCGGTGGTCAGCGAGGAGTGCAGCGCCGCGTCGCTGAGCAGCTGCTGGGGGATGCGGTCCCACCAGCCGGCCCGGCCGGGTGTCTTGAGCAGGGCGCCGCGGCGCGCCATCTCGCGCAGGCGTTCCTCGTAGACCGCCCAGCCCGCGCCGCCGGCCATCGCGTCGGAGTAGCCGCCGTTGAACTCGTCGCTGGCCGCGCCGAGCAGCATGCCGCGCAGTTCGGGCCTGGCCAGCTTCGCGTAGCGGTGCAGTTCGTGCTTGTAGAACTGCTCGGGCCCGCACTCGGGCGTCTCGGTGAGCCACACCAGGCGCTGCCACTCCTCCGGGTCGGGGACCCGGTCGGCGTCGAACAGCACCTGGTGGTTGGGCAGCCCGAGGTGGGCGGCGACCTGGGCGCCGTGTTCGGCGTCGCCGTTGCGGTAGGTCGCGCCGCTGAGCACCGTGAAGGTGTGCAGGGTCCCGGTGTGCCGGGCGGCCAGCGCCGCCACCGAGGAGGAGTCGATTCCGCCGGAGAGGAAGAGGCCGAGTTCGGTGTCCGCGGTGGCGCACTCGGCGACCGACTCGGCGAAGAGCTCGCCGTACCGGGCGGCGATCTCCCGGTCGCTGCCGGACACGTCCGCCCCGGTGCCCGGGAACTCCCAGTAGCGGTGGGCGGTGGTGCGGCCGTCCCGGAGGTCGATGCGCAGCACCGTCCCGGCGGGCACCACCTCGATGCCCTCGAACCAGCTGGTCGTCCCCTCGTCGAGCAGGTGCGGCGCGGCCGGCATCGAGGGGTGGCTCAGCGCGGCGTCCCAGTCGATCCGGCGCGGTGTCGCCGGGTCGTTGAACAGCGCCTTGATCTCGGATCCGAAGACGATCCGTTCGGCGTTGCGGTGGTAGTAGAGGGGTTTGATGCCGAACCGGTCCCTGGCCAGGATCAGCTGGCCCGCCGCGCGGTCCCAGAGCACCACGGCGAACATGCCGCGGACCTGGTCGAGGAAGTCCAGGCCGTGGCGGCGGTAGAGCGGCAGGAGGACCTCGCAGTCCGAGCTGGTGCGGATGCTGCCGGCCGGGAACCCCGCGGCGAGCTGCCGGTGGTTGTACACCTCGCCGTTGGCGATGAGCACCAGCGTGCCGTCGGGGTCGCTCAGGGGCTGGGCCCCGTCGGCCGGGCCGACCAGCGAGAGGCGGGTGAAGGCGAGTCCCACCGGTCCGCGCCGCAGGAGTTCGCGGTCGTCGGGTCCGCGGTGGGCGATGGTGTCCGCCATCCCGGCGAGCAGGGCATCCGCCGCGGCGGTCAGCTCCGCGCCGTCGATCCGGGCCAGTCCGGCCAGACCACACATCCGCAACCTCGTTTCGTGTCCTTCGGGCGAGCATTCGTGCACTTCGGGTGTGCGCGCGGCGAGCGGGTGACCGTCCTGACGGACGGTCACCCGCCGCACTAGCGCACGTCGTCTCAGACGCGGTTCACCAGAACCGAGCTGGAGTCGACCGGCTTCACGGCCGGCTTGGTGTACTTCTTCATGGGTGATCACCACCTTCCTTTTCGACCCGGATATTTCTCGGGCCTTGGAATGGACCGGCTCTGACGCCAGGTCACGTCGGTGACCATAGACGCCACCTGCCCGCGGCGGCCAAGCCTTTCGGGCTGTTCCGAATGCCCCCGCTTTCCGCCGATCCGCTGCCGGAGCCGCGGTGCGGAGGAATCGAGCGATTCGGCGGCAGCCGAATTCATGGCGAGCACGGGACCGGGCTGGTTAGCCTCGGCGGGTATCCGGACGAAGGTGGTGGACCCATGGCGTCGGACCTGCGGACCTGCCTTCCCGAACTGCGCAGCCGGGGGCTGCTCCCGGAGTGCTGCGTGGCCGTCTACGTCTCCGGCTCGGTCGCCCGCGGGTGGGGCAACGAGGACAGCGACCTGGACATCTACGTGGTCACCGCGGATCCGTGGACCGGCGGCGCCGAGTCGACGGCACCGGTGGTCCTGGAGCCGAACGCGGTGCCCGTCGCTGCCACCCGGGTCGGCCGGATGCGCTGGGAGATCGAGTACTGGACGGAGAGTCAGGCCGACCAGCTGGTCCGGAAGGTGTCCTGGGCCTCCTTCGACCGGCAGCTCGGGGCGGCGGAGCCGGCGGCGGCCCTGCTGCCGTGCGAGCTGAACTTCCTGGAGCGGTTGCCGTACGCGGTGCCGCTCACCGGCGAGGACTGGCTCGCGGCCCGCCGCGCGGACGTCGCCTCCTCGGCGCTGGCCTCGTTCGCCGCCTCGCACCAACTCCAGCAGGCCGAGGCGTTCCTGGAGGACGCCATCGGCCAGCTGAACGCCGCCGACCTCCACAGCTCGGTGCTGTCGGCCAAGATGGCGTTCGGCCACTCCGTCGACGCCCTCCTCGCCTCGCACGGCGAGGTCGGTCGCAGTTGGAAGTGGCGCGCGCGCCGATTCCAGGAGGTCCGCCAGGACGTGCTGGCGTTCGACGAGTACTGGGGTCTGGAGACGATGCGCTCCTACGATCCGGACAATCCGTCGCGATGGGTCGAGGAAGTCGTCCGGACCTGTCGGAAAATCTTCTTCGAGGTGGTCTTCTAGCATGAGCGCGCACGGCAACAGTTTGTTCACGAAGGACGACGTCTTCCGTCTCCCGTGGGAACTCCAGATCCGCCGGCGGGACGACGTCCTGCTGCTGATGCTCCGGGACTCGCTGGTGGAGCTGTCGGAGTCGGCGGCCCTGGTCGTCCGGTCGGTCGACGGCCGGGCGACCCTGGAGCAGATCGCGGCCCGGCTGGCGGCCGAGTACGGCCTGGAGCCGGCCGAGGCGCTGGGTGACGTCGTCGAGCTGGTGGGCGCGCTGCTGCCGTACGAGATGCTGGTCCGGGCGTGAGGAGCCGCCGCGAGGAGGGCTCGCACCGCGGCCGGGCACAGGCCGAGTTCCTGCGCGAGCGCGCCGGGCACCGCGCCGCGGCCGAGTACGACAGCCGGTTCCGCAACTGGGACCTGCGGGCGGCGGTCCGGCGCAAGCCCAACCGTGCCGACGGGCTGGAGGACGCCGAGGCGTTCCTGCCCTTCCCCCCGGAACTCGCGCCGGCCGCGGACCACCCGCTGGTGCGCTCGCGCGGCCCGGAGGCCGTCCGCCGGGTCCTGCAGCACTCGCTCTACCAGTACCTGCACTTCACCACCGAGTTGGAGCTGCTGGCGGTCATCCCGGTGGTCGCCCAGATCAGCCGCAACCGTTCGGGGCTGGCGCTGCCGGCCGCGATGCGATCGGACGCGTTCAAGATCCTCACCGACGAGGCGTGGCACGCCCAGTTCTCCGAGAACATGCTCGAACGCCTGGAGCAAACCTCCGGGGTACCGCGCCGGCTGCCCGGAGTACCGGGGTTCGTGGCCGGGTTGGACGAGCTCCGCGAGCGGCTGCAGCCGGAACTGCGGGGGGTCGAGGCGCTGCTGTTCAGCATCGTCAGCGAGACCCTGATCTCCTCCGTCCTCGGCGGGCTCCCGCACGACGTCCGGCTGCCACCCGCGGTGCGGGAGCTGGTCCGGGACCACGCCGAGGACGAGGGCCGCCACCACTCGTACTTCCACCAGGTGCTGCGGGCGTTGTGGCCGGCGCTCACCCCGCGCGAGCGGCGCGCCGTCGGTCCGCTGCTGCCGGGTGCGGTGCTGGCCTTCCTGGCGCCCGACCTCCGGGCGATCGGCCTCGCGCTGCGCGACGTCGGGCTGACCGGCGAGGAGATCGCGCAGGTACTGGTCGAGGCGGTGCCGCACGACCGGGTGGTGGCGGACGCGGCCGAGGCCGCGCGCTCCGCGATCCGCTACTTCGCCGAGGCCGGCGCGCTGGACGACCCCGCCACCCGCGAGGCGTTCGAGGCGTCGGGGCTGCTCGGCCCGGCCGCCGGGCCCACCGCGACCCTCGTGTAGACCAGCGCGGAGGCGTCGACGACCGCGCCCCGGTCCGTCACCAGTTCGGTCGGGCAGGCCCGGCCGAGGAAGGCCAGCAGGCTGGCGGTGAGACCGTAGGCCCCGACCTGCGGGACGGTCACCAGGTCGCCCGCCTCGACGGCCAGCCGCTGCCCGCGCGCCCAGGAGTCCAGCGGCGTGCAGAGCGGCCCCACCACGTCGACCGGCACCGCGCCCTCGAGCGGGCGGGCGGCCGCGTCGCCGGCGACGGCAGCCTGCATCCGCGGGAGCCGGCCCAGTGCCGTCATCCCGCCCAGGTGGTTGATCCCGGAGTCCAGTACGGCGAACCGCCGTCCCTTCGACTCCTTGACGTCGACGACCCGGGCGACCAGGACGCCCGACCGCCCCACCAGCCGCCGCCCGGACTCGAACAGCAGCCGGGGCCGGGCGTCCCGGGCCGGGAAGCAGGCGTGCAGCGCCCGTTCCACGGCCGGCCCGACGGCCGCGAGGCCGACCGCCGGCTCGGCCCGGGCGTAGCCGCTGGGGAAGCCGCCGCCCAGGTTGAGGATCCGCGGCCGGATGCCGAGCGCGGCGCAGATCCGCGCGGCCGACGCCAGCGAGTCGGTGAACTGCCGGGCCAGTCCGTCCGGGTCGGGGACGTTGCTGCCCAGGTAGAAGTGCAGCCCGACGATCTCGCAGCCCGGCGCCGACCGGTACCGCTCCGGACGGGACGTCAGCAGGTGTTCGTCGATGCCGAACTGGCTGGCCACGCCGGTCATGGCGAGGCCGGGGGCCTGCGGCGCCCGGTCGGGGTTGACCCGCAGGACCGCTTCGACGGCCGCACCGCACCGCGCGGCGGCCCGGGCCAGGGTGGCGTACTGGTCGGCCGAGTCCACCGAGAACAGACGGGCCCCGGCCTCGACCGCGGCGACGGTCTCGGCCTCCGACCGGCCCGGCCCGGTGTAGGAGACCAGGCCGGGGTCGATGCCCGCCGCGAGGGCCGTGACCAGTTCGGAGTGCGAGGACACCTCCGCGCCGCAGCCCAGCCGGCCCAGCTCCGCGACCAGGGCCGGGTGCGGGTTCGCTTTGAGCGAGTACAGCAGCCCGGCCCCGTCCGGCAGGCTCGCCGCCAGCTCGGCGTGGGCCGCGCGCACCTCCTCCAACTCGTAGACGTAGAGCGGGCTGCCGTACTCGGCGACCAGCGACTCCCACCGGTCGGCGGGTAGGGGACTGCTCACCGGGTGCCCTCCAGGCTCTCCTGCAACGCGCGCTTGTCGATCTTGCCGTTCGCGGTCAGCGGCAGTGCGGGCACCACCACGACCCGCGCCGGCAGCTTGTACGCGTCGAGCCGCTCGCGCAGGTGCGCCGCGATCTCGCCGGGTTCCAGCGCCCCGGTGGCGAACAGCACCGGGCCGGCCTGCTCGGTCACCGTGAGCGCGGCCGCGGGCACCCCGGGGAGGTCGGTCGCCGCTGCCTCCACTTCCAGCGAACTCACCCGGAATCCCCGGCTCTTGTAGATGTCGTCGGCCCGTCCGTGGAAGTAGAGGTAGCCGTCCTCGTCGAGCGAGCAACGGTCGCCGGTGAACAGCGCCCGCTCGCCGTCGAAGCTGCGGAAGCGGCGTGCGGACAGCTCCGGCGCACGCCAGTACCCGGTCATCACGTTCGGGCCCTGCACCACCAGTTCGCCGACCGTGCCGGGCGGTACGGGCCGCCCGTCCTCGTCCACCACCGTGCACCGGGTGCCGTCCAGCGGACGGCCGACCGATCCGGGGCGCCGGTCGATCTCCTCCGGCAGCAGGATCGAGACGCGCTTGCACTCGGTCAGTCCGAACATCGGGTGCAGCCGCACGCCGGGGAAGAGCCGGCGGACCGCGTCGACGTGATCCGCCGTCAGGTGCGCCCCGGTGTTGGTCACCACGCGCAGCGGGGGCAGCCGGTCGGGGGTGCGCTCCGCGAGCCGGACCAGCGCCGCGGCGAGTGAGGGGACGGCCGGAAGCACCGTCACCCGCCGCTCGCGCAGCAGCCGCAGCAGGGCGGGTCCGACCTCGGACATCGCGCCCAACGCGAGCGCGGCCCCGGCCGAGCAGGCCAGCAGCACCTGGTACAGCCCGTAGTCGAACGCGAGCGGCAGGAAGCAGCCGATCACGTCGGAGCGCCGCAGCTCCAGCCGGTCCTGGATCGCCCCGGCGGCGAACAGCATCTGACGGTGCGTCGACACCACTGCCTTGGGCATGGCGGTACTGCCGGAGGTGTAGATCAGCGCGGCGGTGCGGTCGCCCTGGGCCGGGACCCGGGGCGGCGCGCCCGCGCCGTCGGCCGGCCCGGCGGTGGCCTCGTCCGGGTGCAGCACCGGCACCGCGTTCCCGGTCTCGGCCAGTACCTGGCGGCACTCGTCGCCGGCCACGACGAGCGCGGGCTCGCAGTCCGCGAGGATGTGCCGCAGGTGGTACGAGCGGACCGTCGGGGAGAGCACCACGAAGGCGGCTCCGAGCCGTGCCGCCGCGAACAGGACGGCCACGGTCGCCGCGCGGTTGTGTCCCAGCACGACCACTCGGTCGCCGGGCGCCACCCCGCGGGCGGCCAGCGCCCCGGCCGCGCGCAGCGCCGCGGCCCGCAGTTCGGCGTAGCTGTGGGAGCCGTCCGGTCCGGTCACCGCGAGGGCGTCCGGATGCTGCTCGGCGGCGGCGTCGAGCAGGCCGTCCAGCGTCGTGGGGGCGCTCATGCCACGGCCCCCCAGTACACGGAGACCAGCCGCAGGTCGGTCCCGCCGGTGTTGCGCAGGCGGTGCTCCACCTCCGGTTCGAAGACCACCACGTCGCCCTCGGCGATGTCGAAGACCTCCGGTCCGCGCTCCAGCCGTCCGCGCCCGGCGGCGACCACCCAGATCTCGGTCTGCGGGTGCGAGTGCCGGGGCAGTTCCGCCCCGGCCGCGACCACCGCGGTGTTGAGCGTGCACGGCATGGCCCGGCCGACGGCGGGCGGCAGCAGCAGGTCGTGCAGGACCACCCCGGGGGCGAGCGGGCGGCCGAACTTCCGGACGGGTCCCGCGCCTTGGCGCGCCGTCCGTTCGGGGGCGCTCACCGGGCCGCCTCGGGTCCGGCGGGGCGCGCGGCCGCGGCGAGGGCGTACGACAGTGCCGCCGACAGCGCGCAGGCGTCCACGAAGTGGTCCGGCACGAGCAGTTCCGGGGGGAACTCGATCCGGTACGCCTCCTCCAGTGCGCCGACCGCGGCGACGATGCCGAGCGAGTCCAGCAGGCCGGAGGAGAGCAGCTCCGTGTCGGGTGCGAGGTCCGGTGCGCCGGGGACGGTCGCGCGCAGGACGGCGAGGACGGCGTCGAGCTGCTCGGGCGGGCGGGTCATCGGGCCGCCTCCTCGGGTGTCGCGGCCAGCTCCCGCAGGGCCATCCGGTCGGCCTTCCCGGTGCCCGTCCGGGGCAGGTCCGCCAGCAGGCGCAGCTCCCGGGGCACCATGTACGGTGCCAGGAACTCCCGGCACCACGCGGTCAGTTCGGGGGCGGTCAGGGTCGCGCCGCGGCGCGGCACGACGAAGGCCACCAGCTCGTTGGTGCGCTCCGGGTGGGGCCGGGCGGTCACCACCGCATCCGCGGTGTCGGGGTGGGCGCGCAGCCGGGCCTCCACCTCGCCGAGTTCGACCCGGAAGCCGCGGGTCTTGATCCGGCCGTCGCGCCGGCCGCGGAAGTGCAGCAGGCCCTCGGCGTCCCAGCAGCCGAAGTCGCCGGTGCGGTAGGTCTCCAGGGCCTGCCCGTCCGAGTGGACGGTCAGCCGGGAGGCGGCGGTGCGGTCGGGGTCGCCGAGGTAGCCCTCGCACATGGTCGCGGTGTGGACGGTGATCTCGCCCTCCACGCCCGGCTCGGTGATCGGCGCTCCCCGGTCGTCGACGACGAACACCCGGGACCGCCCGAACGGCAGGCCGATCGGGATCCGGTCGAGTCGCAGGTGCTCCGCCGTGACGTCGAGTGCGGTGACCGCGTTGGTCTCCACCGGTCCGTAGATGTTGACGATGCGCGCCCCGGGCAGCGCCCGGGACAGTTCGCGCAGCGGCCGGACCGGGAACTCCTCCCCCGAGTACATGACGGTGTGCAGGTCCGGCAGGCCGCCGTCGGTGAGCACGGTGCTGCGCAGCAGGCCGGTCCAGGCGGACGGCACCGCGTACATGACGGTGGCCCGGTGCGTGCGCAGGGCGGTGCCGACGGCCTGCGGGAACAGGATCGTCCGGTCGTCGAGGAGCAGGATCGCGGCGCCGGCGGAGAGCGTGCCGAACAGGTCGAAGACGTGCATGTCGAAGTGGAGCGGCGCGTAGCAGGCCACCACGTCCCGCTCGGTGACGCCGATCAGCTCCTGCGCCCAGCGCAGGAAGGTGACGGCGTTGTGATGGGTCGTCAGGACGCCCTTGGGCGTGCCGGTCGAGCCCGAGGTGTAGAGCACGTTGGCGAGGTGCGACGGCGTGGTCCGGCCGTGCCCGCCGGGGGCGGGCAGCGGCCGGGCGCCGCTGTCGCGCAGGATGAGCTCCCGGCGGGCGGGCGGTGCGGCCGGGTCGATCGGGATGTAGGGCACCCCGGCGAGCAGGCAGCCGAGCATCGCGATGACGGTCTCGGGCGTCTTGGTCGCGGTCAGTGCGACGGGCGCCGCGGAGCCGGAGGCGGCCACCGCGGCGGCGGTCTCCCGGGCCCGGTCGCGCAGTTCGCCGTAGCTGAGCGTCCCGGAGGCGTGGATGAGGGCGGTGGCCGCGGGGTCGCGGAGCGCCGCGGCCAGGAACAGGTCGGTCAGTCGCTGCACGGACGGCCCCCGGTGCGGTCGAGGTGGGCGAGCAGGGTCTCGGCGAAGTCGGTCTCCGCGGCGGCCAGGTGGCCGTCCAGCAGGTCGACGCTGGCGGTGGACGGGCGGGCGCCCTTGGCGACGCGCTGCGCGTTGACGAACGCGAACTGGGAGGCGCGCCGCCAGCCGAGGTCGATCTCCTCGTGGAAGCGGCGGGCGATGTCGTCGGGCACCAGGTCGGGCCGCCGGTCGGACAGCCGGCGCAGCCACACCGCGTGGCAGGAGCGGGCCCGGGTGACCTCCCAGCAGCCGAGGTCGTAGCGGGCCGTCGCCACCGGATCGCCGGCCTCGGCGCGGGCCCACGCGGTGTAGGCGGCCAGGTCGCCGCGGTCGCCGACGGTGGCCAGGATCCCTTCGGCGTTGGCGCGCAGCGCGGCTGCCGGGTCGGTGGGCTCGGCCTCCCGCCGGGCGGCCAGGGCGATGGTCTCGCCGCGCTGCTCGGGGCCGAGCGCCTCGACGAGCTTCTCGTACTCGGCGCGGGTGACGGTGGCCGGTCCGGGCACCACCCGGCCCCACGGGGTGGAGTTCTGGTACGCCTCGACGATGCGGCACTGCGTGTCGTCGAGGCCGACCAGGATGGTGGGGTGCGCCGAGCTGTCGTTGCCGAAGTAGGGCAGCCAGGGCATGTGGAAGGCGTCGCCGTAGACGATCACCGGGGTGCCGCCGGCCAGCGTGTCGGCCAGCTGGTCGTAGTACCCGGGCAGCGGGATCCGCCGGCGTTCGAAGACCAGGCCGCTCTCGCGGGCGATCGACTCGAGGACGGGGACCCGCAGGGTCACCGGGACCTCGTCGACGCTCCGCAGTTCGAAGGCCCACTGGAGGCCGACGGCGGCGGACGGGTCGGCTACCCCGTAGAACTGCTGGAGCGCCGCGAGATGGGCGTTGTCGCAGTTCAGCCAGGGCGCGTCGGTTACGGTTGCGGCCACCTCGAGGGTGGCGGTGGGTTCTGCTGTCACCTGGATCGACCTCGTACCTGCTCGTCTATTCGCTCTTCGTGGTCTGGCGCAGTCGCCGGAGCTCGCGGGTGAGCCCGGCGGCCGAACCGAATCGCCCGTAGCCGTCGGCGCGGGCGGTGTCGTGCACCCGGGTCCGGGCGAGTGGGAGGAGGTCGGTGCTCTGCGGGCCGCCGTGCACGATCCACTCGGCGAGATGCTCGCCGACGACCGGCGCGGTCTTGAACGCCCCGCCGGAGTCGCCGACCGCGCAGTACAGGCCCGCCGCCTCCGCCAGTCGGTCCACCACCGGGCGGCCTCCCGGCCCCATGGCGATCAGTCCGGCCCAGCCCCCGCGCATCGGGGCGTCGGCGAGGGCGGGGAACCGTCCGGCCAGCCGGGCCCGGCAGAGCTCCACGTAGGACTGGTCGACCCCCTCGTCGCCCTCGTCCGGACCGGCCACCGGCAGTCCCAGTTCCAGTCCCGCCAGCACCGATGTCTCGGCGTCCGGCCGGACCCAGGCCCCGGTGACCTGGTCCAGCACGACGGGCCGCCGGGCGCGGCCGGCCTGCCGGGTGCGGAAGCCGACCACCTGGACCCTGCGGGTGGACAGGCCCAGGTCGATCCCCAGGCCGGCCAGCAGCCCCGCCGACCACGCGCCGGCGGCCAGCACCACGGTCGGCGCGGCGACCGTGCCCTGCTCGGTCTCGACCCCGAGCACCCGCCCGCCGCGGTGCCGGATCCGCAGGGCCCGGCACGCCTCGATCCGCGCGCCGGCCCGCACCGCCGCGTCCCGGTAGGCCCAGACGGTGCGCAGCGGGTCCGCGTAGCCGCTCTCCGGTTCCAGCACCGCCGCGCCGACGTCGGAGAAGTCTCCGTCGGCGAGCATCGCGGCGAGGTCCGCGAGCGGGAGTTCCGCCACCGGTAGGCCCGCCGCCTGCTGCTCGGCGAGGTTGCGCCGCATCTGCTCGGCGTGGCGCGCGGGCAGCAGCTGGACGATCCCGGTCCGGACGAACCCGACGTCCGAGCCGGTCAGTTCGGCGAACGCGTGGAGGCTCGTCAGGCCCTTGTACGCCAACACGGACTGTTCGAGCGAGGGGTGATGGAGTGTCAGCATCGCTCCGGACTTGGCCGTCGCGGCGCGCGGGGACGGCACGTCCAGCAGCAGCACCCGCCCCGCTCCGCGCACCGCGAGGTGGTAGGCGGCGCTGGCGCCGTTGACTCCCCCGCCGATGACGACCGCGTCCGCCGTGCCGGTCATGCGGCGGCGTTCGCGTCGTGGCCGGCGAGCAGCGGCGCCACCGCGTCCAGGGCCTGCCGGGCGACCTGGTCCGGGGGCCGGGCCGCGTCGATCACGTGGAAGGACGGGAACTCCGGCAGCGCGTGGAAGGCGGTCCGGAATTCCCGCAGGAACTCCACCGCGTTGCGGTCCCGGCCGCGGCGCAGCACCCGCTCGGCGGCGACCGCCGGATCGAGGTCGAGGTAGACCACCGCGTCCGGGGCCGGGAAGGCCGCGAACAGCCGGCGCAGCAGCGGTTCGTTGCCGGTGTCGAAGGCCCGGGCGAGCGCGAACTGCGCGTGCAGGTAGCGGTCGACGACCACGACGTGGTCCGGGCGGGCGAGGGCCGGCTCCAGGTCCAGCAGTTCGCGCCACTTGCTGACGCCGGACAGCAGTTGCGCGAAGTCCCGGCCGAAGAGGGCGAACCGGTCGTCGAGGCCCTCCTCGCGGGCGAGCCGGTTGAGCGCCTCGCGGACCGGGCGCAGGGTGCGGTTCGGGAACCAGGTGACCGAACGGCCCCGGGCGCGCAGTTCCTCGACCAGGCTGAGCGCCGCGGTGGTCTTGCCGGCGCCGTCGGTGCCCTCGACGGCGATCAGCAGGGCGTGCTTGGTGATGCTCCCCGGGCCGCGCTCGGCGCTGGGGGTGCTTGCCGGACCGGTCATGGTCAGTGGGCCGCGAGCCAGTAGCGGGACATGTGCCGGGTGGGGTCGCGGAACTCGCCGCGGCGGTGCACCATCCGCACGTTGTCCCAGAGCAGGATGCTGTCCTCCGGGACCAGGATCGGGAGCATGTGCGCGGCGAACCAGGCCAGCGAGAGCTCGTTGAGGCGGCCGCCGAACTCGCCCAGCGGTCGCCGCTCCGCGTCCTCGCCCAGCAGGCGCGCGTCCGAGTTCCCGGCGAGCAGGCTCTGCCGCCAGCGGATGATCTGCAGGCCGCCCTCGGTGACGATGATGGGCGTGGTCACGCCCTCCCGGGTGTTGCGGTCGATCCACGGGACGGGGAGTTCGTGCAGCCGCTGCCGGTCGGCGTCGTCCAGGGACGCGACGAAGGGCAGCATGTCGACCAGCTCGGTGTGGCCGGCCCCGCACTTCGCCTGCACCCGGCAGTGCAGCGCCATCCGGATCGGCGGCGGGCTCCAGCTCGGCGCGTCGATGTGCCACGGGATCCCGTTCACGCTCTTGGAGAACGCCCGCTTCTCGAACTCGTCGGAGGCCTTGACGTCGTAGCGGATCTGGCCGTTGTACTGCGGGATCAGCAGGCCGAACTCCTTGAGCGCGACCTCCGCCTCGGCATCGGAGGTGATGCCGTCGATCAGCGTGTACCCCTGGTCGACGAGTTCCTGCTCGTGCACGCGGACATCGAATGTCATCGCTGAAGTCACTCCCCTTGTCTGTCGGTAGTCGTCCGGCCGCGGGTGGCGGTCACCAGCCGCGGCGCGGCCCTCGCATCGCCCGGCGGACCAGGTCCGCGGGCTGGGCGGCGAACTCCTGTGCGCACCACGCGAGCACCTGCTCCACCCAGGCGCCGCCGTGCGCGGGATCCAGGTCCCGCATCGTCTCGACGGCCCAGTACTCGGCGAAGCCGAGGCGCGGCGGAGCGGCCTCGACGAAGCGCCGGGCCCGCAGCTCCGGTGCGTACGTTCCGTAACACCCCTGCTCTTCCAGCATGTTGTCGACCAGGTGCCCGAAGGCCTTGCGGGCCGAGAGCACCGCGCTGTGCACGTCGCCGGAGCGCAACTGGCCGGCCGCGTCCTCCAGCGCGCCCTCGGCGTCGCCCAACGAGCGGGTGCGCACGAAACTCTGGAAGGCGCTGCGCTCCGCCTCCCGGCGCAGCTCGCCGAGCAGCTCCCCGCCGAGCTCCGCCGACCCGGTCAGCAGGTCCTCCACCACGAGTTCCTCGGCCTCGCCGAGCAGCGGCGCGACGGTGGCCCCCCTCAACCGCTCCCAGCTCACCCGCCCGATCACGGACCGGAGTTGGGCGCCGGTCCACCAGCTCACCCGGGCCTCCCGGTCGTCGATCACGACCCGGTGGCCCGCCGCCGACGCGGGCTCCGGCTCCGGCACGCCGGCGGGACCCTCGTGGGGCGACGCCGTGACGATCCGGATCCGCCCGACGGCCACCGGGTCGGCCCAGCCGCGGGCTTCCGCGCCGCCGTACAGCACGGCCACGGCGTCGGTCGGCAGCAGGTCCTGGGCCTCCAGGCGCTGGAGGAGAGCGGATGGTTGAGTCACGTCTTTCACTCCTGGCAGACGGAAGCCCGTATCGGCGACGAGCGGAAGGTGCGGGACCGGAGCGCGGGACCGGAGCGCGAAAAGAGCGCGGTCGAATGCGAAGCCGATGCGGCGAGAACGCGTGACGGCAGCATGCCGTCGGTGCACGGATACCAGACCGTACCACCGGCGGCCGTGGCGGTCGAGACCATTTCTCCGGCCCCGCCCCGCCGCACAATCGCGAGCCCCGTCGTACGTGTTCGTATCTTGGACAGCATCTCGCCTCCGTCGCGAAAGCGCCGTTATAGTGCGACCTCCGACGGGGGTCGGAGCGCCGATTTCGGCGGCCGCACGGGGGACGGGGCGACCAGATTTGCTCAGCGATTCGATTCAGCCTTTCGAGCAGGTGCTGCGATGTCGGGAGGAACGTGCCGACTACCGGCGAATCGGGCATTCGGTATTCATCCGCGCGCTCTTCGACATGCATTTCGTGCGGTTCTTCGAGACCGCGATGCTCGAGCGGGCCGCCCGCGGCGAGGTGACCGGGCCCGTGCACACGGCGATCGGCCAGGAGGTGGTGGCCGCCGCCGTGCTGCGCCACCTGCGGCCCGATGACCTCGTGGTCGGCAACCACCGCTCCCACCATCACCTGCTGGTCCAGAGCCTGACCCGACTCCTGCCGGCCGACTGGGATCCGCTGGCCGACGCCTTCCCCGACCCGGTGGCCAAGCACCTCGCCGCCTCGTTCGCCGAAGTCACGGCGCAGACCAGCGGGGTCAACCACGGAGCGGGCGGCTCGATGCACCTGCGCGACGCCGAGGTGGGCTTCGCCGGGAGCAGCGCCATCGTCGGCGGCGGGATCCCGCTGGCCGCCGGTCTCGCCCTGGCCCACCGCCGGCGCGCGAGCGGGGGCGTCGCGGTCTGCTTCATCGGCGACGGCGCGGTCAACCAGGGCGTCTTCCACGAGAGCGCGAACCTGGCGCGGCTGCTCGCGCTCCCGCTGCTGATCGTGGTGGAGAACAACGGCTACGCCGAGTCCACCCGGCCCGACGAGGCCTCGTCCGTCCTGCCGCTGGCCGGCCAGGGCGCCGCGCACGGCCTGCGCGCCGTCCAGGTCGCCGGCGACGAGCCGGCCGCACTCACCGAGGCCGCCGGGCAGCTCCTGGAAACCGTACGGGCCGGCCGGCCCGCCCTGCTGGAGGTGGAGACCTACCGGCACCTCGACCACGTCGGCCCCCGGCGCGGCAGCGCCGCGGGCTACCGGGACGAGGCGGAGGAGCAGCGCTGGCTGGAGCGCGACCCGCTCGTCTCGCTGCCCCGCACCCTGCGGCGCGAGGGACTGCTCCCGGACGGCGCCGACCTGCTGGTCGCGGCCGCCGCGGAGCGGGCGGTCGGCGCCGTGTGGGAGCGCGTGGCCGCGGCGGCGCCCCCCGGCGTCGAGCGGCTCGACCCGTACCGCCTGCTGCGCGGCGCCCCGCCCGCGGCGACCGCGGCGGCCGCGGCACCCGCCCCTTCCGGCCCGACCGTCCCGCTCACCTTCCAGGAGGCGATCGCCGAAGGACTCGGGCGGGCGCTGCACCGCGACCCGGACGTGCTCTTCCTGGGCGAGGAGGTCGGGAAGCCGGGCGGGCTGCTGGCGCAGTGCGGCCGGCTCGACCGCACGCTGGTCGGGACCCGGATCATCGACACCCCGATCTCGGAGGCCGGCTTCGTCGGGCTGGCCGGCGGCGCGGCCCTGGCGGGGCTGCGCCCGGTCGTCGAGCTGATGTACGGCAGTTTCGCGCTGGTCGCGGCCGACCAGCTGTTCAACCACATCGGGGTGGTCCGCGCCCTGTACGGCAACACCGCCAAGGCACCCGTGGTGGTCCGCACCAAGGTTCCCACCGGCCTGGGCTACGGGCCCCAGCACGGGCTCAACCCGGTCGGCCTGTTCGGGGCCTTCCCCGGCTGGCGGGTCCACGCCCCGGCGGACGCCCGCGAGTACCTGGGCGTCCTGAACTCCGCGTTGGAGTGCGACGACCCGGTGCTGATCGTGGAGTTCTCGCCGCTCTACGGCGAGCGCGCCGCGCTCACCGAGGCGGACTTCACGGCCCGGCTGCCGCTGGAGGGCGCCCGGACCGTCCGCGCCGGCAGTGACGTGACCCTCGTCGGGTACGGCCTGGCCCTGCACTGGGCGCTGGAGGCCGCCGAGGTGCTCGCCGCCGAGGGCGTCGACGCCGAGGTCGTCGACCTGCGGGCGCTGGACTTCGCCGCGATCGACTGGAGCACCTTGGAGGCGTCGCTGCGCCGGACCGGCCGCGGCCTGTTCGTCGACCCCGCCGCGCGGGGTCAGGCGATCGGCCCGCGGCTGGTCGCGGAGCTCGGTGCCCGCTCGCCCGGGCCGGTCCTGGCCACGCTCGCCTGCGCGGACGTGCAGCCGGTCGCCCGGGAGCTGGAACGGCAGGCGGTCCTCACCGCCGCCGACGTAGTACGGGCCGCTCGGCGGCTGATCGACAACCACACGGGAGAGGCACACCAGTGACCGAAGCGACGACGGCGGCAGCGCAGACCCGGCCCTCGGCGGACTTCCTCGACGTGCTCCGGCGTTACCTGCCGGGGCTGGCGCCGCAGCAGGAGCCCGCGCCGGACACCGAGCTGGCCGCGTACGGCCTGGACTCGATGGGCTCGATCTCCCTGATGCTCGAACTCGAGGAGACCCTCGACGTGACCTTCCCCGAGGAGCAGCTGAGCGCCGACACCTTCCGCACCGCCGGCACCCTGTGGGCGTCGGTCTGCCTGCTGCGGCCGGCCGGATGACCGGCACCGGCCCCGCTGCGCCGGGCACCTCGGCCGAGGACGCGCTCGCGCTGGCCCGGCGCCTCGGCGAGGAGTTCGCCGCGGACGCCGCGAAGACCGACGAGTCCGCCGAGTTCCCGTCGGCGCAGGTCGGCCGCCTGCGCGAGACCGGACTGCTCGGTCTGCTGGTCCCGGCGGAGTTCGGCGGCATGGGACTGGGGCTGCCGGAGCTGGTCGGCGTCGGCCGGTTGCTCGGCCACGGCTGCACGTCGACCGCGATGATCTGGGCGATGCACTGCCAGCAGGTGGCGACCGTGGTCCGGCACGGGAGCGCGGCGCTCCGCCAGGAGGTGCTGCCGCAGGTCGCGGCGGGTTCCTTCCTGCTGGCGTCCATCACCACCGAAGCGGGCAAGGGCGGCCACCTGTTCTCCGCCGAGGCGGCCCTCGGCACCGACCGGGACGGCCTGCTGCTGGAACGGGACGCGCCGGTGGTGACCGCCGGCATGGAGGCGGACGGGTACCTCGTCACGATGCGGACGGGTGCCGACCGCCAGGCGAACGACGTGTCCCTGGCGTTCGTGCCGCGTTCCGGCGCCGAACTGGACTTCCGTTCCGGCTGGGACACGCTGGGCATGCGCGGCACCGCCAGCGTCGGCCTGCACCTGCGGACCCGGCTGACCGCGGACCAGCTGGTCGGCGGGCCCGGCGGGTTCCCCGAGCTGGCCGTGGCCACGCTGGTGCCGGTCGGGCACCTCGCCTGGTGCTCGGTCTGGCTGGGGGTGGCCCAGGGGGCGCTGGCGCACGTCGTCGGCCTGCTGCGCGACCCGAAGGTGCGCGCGGGCCGGCAGCGGTCGGACCTGGCCGCGCACGACCTGGCCCGGGTGCGGCTGCGGCTGGACACGGCCGCGGCGCTGCTCCAGGCGTGCCTGAGCGAGTACCAGGAGCTGGACGCCCGTACCCAGGACGGCCCCGGACGGTACTCCGACGTCGCGTTCCAGCTGCACATCAACGGGCTGAAGGTGCACGTCTCGGAGTCGGCGTTCGCCGCGGTGGACGAGCTGGTCACCATCGCCGGCCTGCGGTACGGCTACACCCGCTCGCCGGCCACCCCGCTGGAGCGCGCCTTCCGCGACCTGCGGGCCGCCGCGCTGATGTACTCCAACGACCGGCTGCTCGTCGCCAACGGGCAGCTCGCCCTGCTCGACCGGCAGGTCCGGTTGGCCGGTCTGGCCGCGGACCCGGCGACGCCGCCGGCCGGCGCGCCGTTCCGCCACGCCGCCGGGCCGGGGCGATGACGGCGGCCGACCTGACCGCGGTGGGCCCGCTGGAGGGGGAGCTGGTCCGCCTGCTCCCCCTCACCGCCGAGCACGCCCCGGCACTGCTGGAGGCCGCCCGGGAGCACCGCGAGCGCTACCGGTTCACCGACGTCCCGGGGAGCCCGGAGGCGATGCGCGCCTACGTCGAGCGGGCCCTGGCCCAGCGGAGCGCGCAGGCGGCGGTGCCGTTCGCCGTCACCGCCCGGCACGACGGGCAGGTGCTCGGCACCACCCGGTTCTGCTACTTCGAGTACTGGCGCCGCCCGGCCGACCGGCCCCACCGACCGGCGGGCCGGCCCGACGCCGCCGAGATCGGCTACACCTGGCTCGCCCACCGGGCCCAGGGCACGGGTGTCAACCGGGAGTCGAAGCGACTCCTGCTGGAGGTCGCCTTCGAGCGGTGGGCGCTGAGCCGGATCACGTTCCGCACGGACGCCCGCAACGCGTACTCCCGCCGGGCCCTCGAGTCGCTCGGCGCCCACCTGGACGGCGTGCTCCGCAGCGCCCAGGCCGGCTACGACGGCACGGTGCGGGACAACGCCGTCTACTCGATCCTCGACCGGGAGTGGCCGACCGTGCGTGCGCGCCTCGCGGCACCGGGCCCGTCCCGGTGAGCGCGCCGGCCGGATTCGGCGCGGCGACCGCCGGGCTGCACGTGGTCGAGGCCGCCGCCGGGCTGCCCCGACACGTCCGCAAGGTGCTCTCGCCCGCCGCCGGGAACGTGCTCGGGATCGGCCCCGGCATCGGCCTCGACCAGGGCGACTGCCACTACTGGGCCCGCGAGCGGGACTTCTACCGGGCCGTGGCCGCGGGCGGCGACCCGCTGGGCGCGGCCGGGACGGCGCTCCGGCCGCCGCGGGTCCTCGACCTGCGGGACCGGCCCGACGGCAGTGCCGTGCTGGCGCTCGAGTACGTCCCCGATGCCGGCGGCGACGGACCGGACCACTACCGTCGGCTGGCACTCCACCTCGGCGCCTTCAACGGCGCCGCGCTGCGGCGGCCCGCCGCGGACCCGCAGGCCTGGCTGAGCCGCGGCTGGCTGCGCTGGTGGTTCGGCGCGACCGTGCCCGCGACGGTGGCGGGCCTGCGCCGGCTCCCGGCGGACGCCCGCGCCGAACTGGCCCGGGTGGTCGACCCCGACCGCGCCGTCGCGCGGGCGACCGCCGTCTGGCGGGCCCGCGCGGCGCTCCTGGACGCGCTCGACCGGGCTCCCCTGACCCTCAGCCACCTGGACGCCCACCGGCGGAACCTGCTCACCGCGCCGTCCGGCCAGGTCGTGGCCATCGACTGGTCCTACGTCGGGTTCGAGGCGCTGGGGGCGGACGCCGCGCAGCTCTTCGCGTCGAGCGCGGCCCGGACGCTGATCCCGGGCGGCGCGCTCGACGAGTACCGCGCCGCCGTCCTCGACGGCTACCTGGCGGGGCTGCGCGGCGCCGGGGTGCCGCCGGACCTGTGCGACCGGGTGCCGCACTGCTTCGACCTGGCCGTCTGCGCGCGGTGGGGGGCCACCCAGCTCTTCTGGGCCCGCCACCTCACCGATCCCGCGGCCCGGCGGGCCCTGGAGCTGCGCTGGTGGGCCCGCCCCTACCGGGACGCCGCGCCCGACCTCGCCCACCTGGACCGTTTCCTGGCCCGCCTGGACCTGACCGCCCTGACCGGCGGACTCCCGTGAGCGCCGTCTTCGTCCTGGTGCACGGAGCGTGGACCGGCTCCTACGTCTGGCGCCCGGTCCGGACCCTGCTGCGCCGGGCCGGCCACGAGGTGTTCACCCCCACCCTGACCGGCCTGGGCGAGCGGGTCCACCTCGCTCATCCCGGCCTCGACCTGGACACCCACGTCCTGGACGTCGTCAACCTGCTGCGCTACGAGGACCTCCGGGAGGTCGTCCTGGTCGGCCACAGCTACGGCGGGGCGGTCGCCACGGTGGCGGCGGACCGGGTGCCGGAGCGGATCGCGCAGCTCGTCCTGCTCGATGCGCTGCTCGTCCGCGACGGCCGCTCCGTCCAGGACCTGCGCCGCCGGGCGATCCCGGAGTCCGAGGACTGGGTCGCGCCGCCGCACCTGCCGCACGTCCCCGCACAGCGGCTCGCCCGGATGCTGCCCGCCGCCCGGCTCTCGCTGCAGCCGGCCCGGACCTTCCGGCAGCCGGTCTCCCTCGCCGAACCGCCGGAGGAGCGGCCGTTCGGCCGTTGGTACGTCCGCGCCGCCCGCCGCGGCGCCTCCGCGTCCTACGACACCGCGGCCGAGCGGGCGCGGACCCACCAGGGCTGGCACTACCGCGAGGTGGACGCCGGTCACGACCTGATGCTCTCCGCGGCCGAGGAGACCGCCCGGCTGCTGGCCGAGACCGCCCGCGGCTGACCCGGCCGGCCGGGTCGGCCGGGCCCGGCCGGCGGCTCCGGTCCTGCACCGAACGGGCTCAGCCCCGCGCCGCGGCGGCGACCAGGCCGGCCGGGAGCGCGAAGTCGACGGTCGGGACGAAGCTGTCGCCGATCGCCCGGATCAGCGTGCCGCCCCCGGTCTCCTCGCGCACCATCTCCTCCGACAGCGCCGACGCCTCGCCCCGGCCCGCGGACGCCGCCGCGGCGCCCGGCTCGACCAGCGCGGCCGCCAGTTCCACGGGGACGAGCCGCACGCAGGTCCAGTTGTTCAGCCCGGCCCAGTCGACCGGCTGCGCCTCGGCGTCCGGGACGACCTGCAGCGGGTGGTCCTTGCCGTACGCCTCGCGGGCCGACGCCGCGACGGCGTCGGCCCGCTCGGGCGGGAGGCCGAGGACCCGCAGGGCGGTCTCGCGCGCATGGGCGACCGTGATCTCGCAGCGCTCGGCCGGGTCGGCCCGGTCCACCGGCGGGACGGGCTCGGCGGCGACGTCCGGCAGCAGCGCCGCGAGCGCCTGCGCCTGGTCCGCGGTCAGTTCGCACCAGGCCGTCACCCGCCCCAGGCAGGTGGCGAGGAACGGCAGCAGGCCGGCCGCGTCCAGCGTCTCGTGCAGGTACCGGGCGTCGGGGGCGCGGTCCAGGCTGAGCAGCAGGTCGTTGACCGCCTTGGCGGTGATGAAGCGGTCGCCCGCGGCGTTGGCGACCACCGCCGCGATGTCGTCCTCGAAGGCCACCGGCCCGCCCGGGGTGCCCCCTCCCCCGGCCGTGCGGCCGAGCGGCATCAGCCCGCAGTGCCGGACCGAGTACGGGCCCGCGTGGATGTCGATGGAGAGCCGGTTGCGCTCTGCGGTGGTCAGCCGGATCTGCCCGTAGAGCTCGCCGGTGCGCAGGTCCCGCTTGAACCACGGGAGCTCGATGTCCAGGTAGATGTAGCCGTCCGCGCGCAGGCGGCGGGCCAGCCGCCAGGCGTCGTCCACGGTGCCGACCAGGACGTCGAGGTCGCCGACGTCGCGGACCGTGCCCGCCGGGTAGAGCGGGCGGAAGGAGAAGCCCTTCATGGTCCACCAGGTGATGCCCTCCTCCTCGGCGAACCGGGTGACCGCCGCGCCGACCGCGGCGGAGCTGGCCCAGCGGTCGGCCATCACGGCGGCGCGGGCGGTGATCCGGTCGGCCAGCTCGACCAGCAGCTCCCGGTGCTCCCCGCCCTGGTCCGCCAGCCGCAGCGCGGTGGCCCTGGCCATCGTGCTGATCTTGTGCCGGAACAGCAGGTCGGCGGCCGCGGCCGGGCCGACCTCGGCGAGCGCGGCGAGCATCTCCGTCCGCTGTCGGGCGGGCTGCAGCAGGCCGAACGCGAGCAGGGCCTCGTACGGGTCGGCGCTCGTGGTGCTCATGGTCTCCTCTTTCTCGGATGGGTTCAGGACCGGGCGAGCCCGGCGAGGGAGCGGTCCAGCGCCGGCAGGCAGCGCCGGGCGTCGGCGTCGGACGCCCCGGTGAAGGACAGCCGCAGGGCCGGGCGGTCCCAGCCGAACGCCTCGCCCGGGCCGGTCAGCAGCCCCTCGGCGGCGAGGGCGGCGTGCGCCCGCTCCTCGCTGGTCCCGGCGGCGAGCAGCAGGGACAGGGACGGCCCGCTCCCGTGGCGGAGCTCCACACCGGCGGGCGGGCGCACCCGCTCGGCGACCCGGCGGCAGCGCTCGGCCGGCTCGAGCAGGCAGGTGCGCACCGGCTCGGCCAGCCCGGTCGCGGTGATCAGGTCGGCCCACGCGTACTGCCAGGCGGTCGGCGGGCCGCCGCCGCCGGGCCGGTCGAGCCCCCGTCCGCCGGGGGTGACCTGCCAGCCGACGGCGCAGCCGCCGCCCGCGACCTTGTGCAGGCTGCCGACCAGATGCGCCCGGACCGGCCGCGGGGCGTCGGGCGCGCACCAGTGGTAGGCCTGGTTCACCACGACGCGATGACGGTCCGCGAGCTCGTCGAGGCGGGCGGCCTCGGCTGCGGTCAGCGTCCGCCCGTCGGGGTTGCGCGCCGGGCTGGTGATCCACACGACGCTGCCGTCCGGGTACCTCCCGTCGTCGGCGAGGATCTCCTCCCAGGTCAGCGCGAGCACCGGGACGTGCCGGGCGGCGAGCCGCGGCACGCTCAGGAACGTGGGCCGCTCCACCACCAGCGCCGCGGCGCCCGCCACCAGCGGGGCGACCTGCCCGCGAATTCCCGAGGTGACGGCCAGGTCGGCCACCGGAAGGTCGAGGTGATCGGCCAGCGCCTCTCGTAGTTCGGGTACGCCGGTCCGCGGCGCGGTGTCCCGTGCGCGCGGCGCGTCGATCGCCCGGGAAAGGCACTCACGCCATTCCTCCCGCATTCCATGGCCCCATTCATGAATGGGACCGGTGAGGTCAATCGGTGCAATTCTCGCGGCCACTGGAAAATACCCGCCCCTACTTGACCGAAAGCCGATCCGGTGATGAGATGCGAATGCCCTGACGGACGCCGGAATGAATATGTGGAGGAATCGCAGCGGTGATCGAAGCGGACGCCTGTATGGCGCACCTGAAAGACCTCGACCTGCTTCCGGACGGCCTGGTGGCCGTGCTCGGCGTCGGGTCGACGGCCCGCGGCTGGGGAAACGAGTCGAGCGACCTCAATTTCTACGTGATCTCGGCCGAGCCGTGGACGCGGGCGGGCGTGCCCGCCAAGTCCGCACCGCTGGTGCCCTCCGCGGTGCCGGTCACCACGGCCCGGGTGGACGGGACGCGCTGGAAGCTGAAGCACTGGTCCGAGGGCCAGGTGGCGCAGATGCTGGCGAAGGTGACCTGGGAGCGGTTCACCGCACGGACGGGCGACGCCTCCCCGCTCACGGAGATCGAGGAGCTGTTCCTCGAGCGCCTGGAGAGCGCGGTCCCGGTGGTCGGCGGGGACTGGCTGGCGGCCCGCCGCGACCAGGCCGCGGCGAGCGCCTTCCGCGCCTTCAGCTCGCTCGGCTCGACCCGGGCCGCGGAGCGCAGCTCCCGCGACGCCCTCGACCGGCTCCGGGCCGACGACCCGCACGGCGCGGTCCTGACGGCCCGTCAGGCTTTCGGGCACGCGGTGGACGCCTACCTCGACAGCCGCGGCAACCACGGCACCTTCACCCCCAAGTGGCGCGCCCGCCGGGTGGCCGAGACGCCCCCCGCGTGCCTGCCCTTCGACCGGTACTGGGCGCTGGAGACCGCCGCCCGCCTCGACCCCGACCGCCCGGCGGCCTGGGTGCACGAGGTGGTGGACGCCTGCGCCGCGCTGCTCGCCGAGACCGGCACGCCGAGCGCCCCGGCCCGCTGATCCGTCCCGACTCGCTGCTCCGCCGCGGCCGGCCGACCGGCCGGCCGCGGTCAGAGCACGACCTCGAAGGAGATCTCCCGGCACAGCGCCAGCACGCTCTGCAGCCAGGGCAGCGGATCCTCGGGGTCGAGGTCCTGCATGGTCTCCAGCCGCCAGTAGGCGTCGAAGGGGAGGATCTTGGAGTCGACGATCCGGACCCGGCGGGACCGCCACTTGCCGTCCCGCGCCACTTCGCCGTGGAAGGCCATCAGCGCGTCGACGGCGAACTGGAAGGCCAGGTGCGCCGAGAGGACCGCCGCCTCGAAGTCCCCGGACTCGATCAGCCCGGCGACGTCCTCGGTGTAGGTGTCGACCACGTCCAGCTGGGCGGAGGCCGCCAGCGACCTGATCGCCGACTCCCCGATCTGCCGACGGCGCTCCTCGATCCACTCCTCGCCGGCGAGCACGATGGCGTGGTTCATCCGCTCCAGGATGTTGAGTTCCTTCTGGATCGGCGAGGTGACCAGCTCCGCGCTCTTGGGGTCGTGCTCGAAGACCGCCCAGGACACCTTGTCCAGCAGCTGGTCGATCTGCGCGTCCTGCCAGTACTCCACGGTCCAGCGCATCTTGTCCACGTGCGCCACCGCGAAGGGCACGGTGTCCGGTGTCAGCGCGACCGGGACCCGGGTCGTGACCTCGCCGGTCCACGGCTCGTCGCAGATGATGTAGACGTCCAGGTCGCTCGCGGCGTGGCCCCAGCCGCGGGCGATCGAGCCCGCGATGTAGGCCGCCCGGAAGCGCTCCGGCAGCAGGCCGCGTCGGCGCAACTCCGGCAGACACTCGGCGAAGTCGGGTAGTTTCAAGGTCAGTTCCTCCTGTGCAGGCCCTGCGGACAGGGTGGTGCCGGAGGCAAAGCTAGGCAGCACGCCCACGTCGGGGCCACCTATTCGGCACCGACCGAATCACCCGGGATTGCGGTCGGCCGGCCGCGACCCGCCGCATGACGGACGCTCAGCCGCCCGCCGGGCCGCGTCGGCCGGCCGACAGCCGCTCCACGAGGCGCGTCCTCGCCGCCGGCCAGTCGGCCCGGTCCATGGTGTAGACGAGAACGTCCCGCCGGGTCCCGTCGGCGCGCAGCAGGCCACCCGGGGTACACCCCTCCAGCCGGGCGCCGATCCGGCCGATCGCCTGCTGCGAACGGACGTTGCCCACATCGATGCGCCACACCACGGTGCCGAAGCCGAGCGCGTCGAAGGCATGGCCCAGGACCAGCAGCTTGGTCTCGGTGTTCGCCGCGGTCCGCCACCAGCTCCGCCCGAACCACGTCCCGCCGAGCTCGATCCGCCCGTCCGGCGATCCCCAGCTGTGCAGGCCCGTCATCCCGATCGCCCCACCCGACACCGCCTCCACCACCGCGAAGGCCACCCGCCGCCCCTCCGCCACGTCCCTGACCCGCCCACCCACGAACGCCCGCATCTCGGCCTCCGTCCCCGGAGCCGCCGTGCTCAGCCACCTCCACACCTCACGGTCACCCCCACCGGCCCGGAACAGCTTCGGGACGTGACGAAGGGCCAGCGGCTCGAGCCGCACATGACGACCCGCCAGAACCACGGGCACCGGAGTGGAGGACACCTCCCGACGCTACCGGCTCGTACCCCGTGGACGACACCCGAGGCCGACGCGTGGACTGCGGTCGGACGATCCTCGTGGCTCAGTCGAACCGGATGTGCCTGGCCCCGGTCCAGGCGCGGCGAAGTCGCCCGCGCAGCGCGCCGTCGGTGTTCGGGGCGATCGTCAACCCGGAGGAGGCGGCGATGTGGTCGGCGACCTGCGGGATCGTCAGGCGGTCGGTCCACAGGTGCTCGGCGAAGTCCGGCTCGCGCAGGCGCTCCAGGCACAGGTCGAGCTTCGAGAGGGCGAAGCTCTCCCGGCGCAGCGGGGCGTCCTTCCCGGCGACGAACCGCAGGGCGTGCCCGAAGCCGCGCTCGCGCAGCCGTCGCAGCACCGTCTCACGCTCGGCCAGCAACGCGAAGTGCCGCACATCGTGGCCGCGCTCCCGCAGCCGCCCGACGGTCTCGCGGAAGTACTCCGGCTCCACGACCGTCATCGGCACGATCACCACACCGTCGTGCCCGGTGAGAACCCGGTCCAACACCTCGTAGACCCCCTGCCGCCAGGCGGGCAGGTCCTGGAAGTCCCCCTGCAACGCCGGGGGCGTCATCCGGTGCAGACCGAACCCGACGTGCTCCGGGTCGCAGACGACGCTGCCGGCCAGCCGCCGCCGGATCTCGTGCGCGGTCTGCGTCTTCCCGCCGCCGAAGGGCCCGTTGATCCACAGGAGCATGCCCCGAGCCTACTGCGCCGCGGTCTCTCCACATGACGGGCCGTCGGTCCGCCGCGTCACGTGCCGGCTCCGGCAGCCGCGCTCACCAGCGCAGCCACCGGAGCCGGCGACGGACGCGTCAGGTCAGCGACTTCCACCCGCCGACGCTGCGGTCCTCCTCCACGATCCGGTCCTCGTGGTCGCCGCCGTCCGCGATGCTGACGGTCCGGCACTGGTCGCGGTGGAAGACCCAGTAGGTGGAGACGCCGTTGAGGCGTTGCATGTCGGGGACGGGGAGGATCGTGGTGATGCGGGTGATGTTGGCGAAGCAGTCCCAGTCGGAGATCAGGCGGTCGGGGACGACGAGCGCGTCCTCGTGGTGGTCCCCGTCGGCGATCGAGATCACCCGGAAGAGCTGCCGGCCGTCGCGGGTGTGGAAGAGCCAGTAGAGGCTCTTGCCGCCGACCTGCTGACGGTCCGGCACGGGCAGCAGGAAGTCGACCCTGACCACGCCGTCCAGGGACTTCCAGGCGGTGAGCGGGGCGTCGGGCCGCTCCTGCACGTCGGTGTGCTCGCGGCCGTCCTCCATCGAGATCACCCGGTACACCTGCGCCGTGAGGGCCGGCGTGTGGAACAGCCAGTACCAGGTCTTGCCGCCGACGCGCTGCCGGTCGGGGAACGGCAGCAGGAAGTCGGCGCGGCGGACGCCGTCGAAGGAGTCCCATTCGGCGACCGGCCGGTCGGGGGCTTCCTTGACGTCGGTGTGCGCGCTGCCGTCGGCGATCGAGACCAGCCGGTAGACCTGCTTGCCGCCGACGGTGCGGAAGGCCCAGTACCAGCTCTTGCCCTTCTCGCGCTGCATGTCCGGGACGGGCCAGAACGCGTCGACGGGCTGGCCGAGTTCGGGCTGGTCCCTGCCGGGGAGCCGCCCGTCGCCGAGCGCCTTGAGGACGGTGATCGACGGGGCGAAGGCGTACACCGTGCCCTCGGTCTTCACGAAGCGCTGGAAGCCCAGCTTGACCGGCTCGCCGTCGTCGTGTTCCCAGTAGACGGTGCCGTCGACGCCGACCATGGCGTCGGGGCCGGGCTTCGGGGGCTCGCCCTTCGGGACCGTCCGGTTGGGCGGGAAGCCGGGGGCGTCCATCCACATGTTCTGGATGAACTCGAACTGGCTGACCAGGTCGGCCTGGTAGGAGACGAACAGCAGGCCGCGCGGGTCGTCCGGCCCGCCCGGGCCCTCGGCGGCCGGGTCGAAGGGGTGCCCGTACGGGGTGCCGCGCCGCATGATCCGGCGGCGGTCGATCACCGGGTTCTCGGGCAGCGGCTGCTCGCCGGGCATCTCCTGGAGGGCGTCGCGCGGGTTGGTCTTGCGCAGGTGCGAGAAGAGCGGGGTGGTGTGGCCCTCCAGGTCGTCCAGGTAGCTGATGTCGTTGTCGTTCGCGGCGACGGTGTTGAACGGCGTGTCGGCGTGCGGGCACTTCGCGACGGGCGTGCCGGAGCGCCAGCGGCCGACCACCCGGGCGGCCAGCCACTCGACGGTGGCCTCCTGCGGGACGGCCTTCTTCTCGATCAGGACCGGCAGCAGCCGGGCCAGTTGGGCCCACCAGCCGGGCACGTCCTGGGCGAGGCGCCGGACCACCTGGAAGGAGCCGTTGAACGCCCACGGCGCGTCGGTGACGGGCAGCACCCCGGGTTCGACCCGCGGCAGGCCGACGACGAACTCGCCGGGCGGGATCAGCCGGGTGCCCGGGTGGTCCTTGACCCACTCCGGACGCAGCGGGTCGGGCTCGTCGAAGCCCACCACGCCCGGCTCGCTGACGCCGTCCTTGAAGCCGAAGTGCTCCTTGCCGCGGCGGGTGCCCGGCAGGGTCGCGCCGTTCTGCTGGAAGACGATCGCCACCTTGGCCTGCGCGGCGGCCTCGCGCTGCGCGGTCACCTCGGCCTGGAGGTCGGCGACGGTGTCGGCGGCGATGGTGAGCACCGCGTGGACGGACTCCTCGGTGCGGTTGTTGCCGAAGATCCACTTGCTGGGGTGGCTGTCGCCCTCGTCCTTGAGGATCTTGTACCGGTCCACCGGGCCCTGCTGGAAGGCGCGCAGCGTGTTGTCGTCCTCCTTGGGGATCGGCGGGTAGGGCTCCTTGCCGGTCAGCTTCTCCAGCCCGTGGTAGGTGAAGCTGACGCCCAGCCAGGTCGCCTTGAGTCCGGTCGGTTCGCCGCCCGAGCGCTTGCGGGCGTCGCTGTAGGCCTTGTTGAAGACGGCGACCTGCTTGGTGGTGGCGATGCGCGGGGTCAGCCGGCGCAGCCAGCCGCGCGCCTTGAGCGGGTCCTCGAAGGTCAGGAGGAGCAGGACCGTGTGGTCCTTCTTGAATCCGGCCAGGATGTCGCCCTGGATGTCCTCGTTGTCGCGCAGCGGCAGATCAGTCGGCATGCACCCTCCCACGGTGGTAACTGACGGCGACGGTCAACCGAATGCTACGTATTCGAACTTCATGATCCCTCCAGGCGCGCCCGAGTCGCCAACTCTCGCGCGCCGGACGTGACAACGGCTCTGACCTGCCGTCAGACTAGCGGTCGTCCGCTGACGAACGTTCGACGTCACGTCGGCCTCGCGCTGCCTTCGGGCTCCCGGCACCGCCTCCCGGGGGCCGTCGCCCGCCGACGTCGGTCACTCTCCGTTCCAGAAGGAAGTCCATGTCCCGTACCGCACCACCCTCCCGCTCCCGGCTGGCCGCCGCGGCGGCGGCCTGCGTCCTCGCCTCCGCGCTGACCGCCTCGCTGCTCGCCGTCTCCCCCGCGGCCGCCGGCGCCCCGGACCCGAACGGCGCCGCCGCGTTCACCGCCGAGCAGGTGGACGCCGCCGTCGACCCGACGGAACTCGCCGAACTCGGCCACGACGAGGCCGCCTACCGCGCCTGGATCCGGCTGGAGAGCCGCGCCGCCCAGGGCGCCCGACGCGCCGAGGGCGGCCCGGACAACGGGTATCCGAACCCGATGCGGATCAACCGGCTGAAGGCGCTGACGGACAGCCAGAAGGCCACCAACAGCGCCTTCGACCCAATGGTCTTCGGGAAGTTCACCGACTACTTCCCCTCACCCGACTACGGCGACCACATCGCGCTGCTGCCCACCGGCAAGGTGCTGATCTTCTCCTTCGAGGCGGTCGAGACCGACCCGACCAAGGAGCCCGCGCCCACCAACGTCATCGGCATGGCCAACGCCGGCCGGGCCTTCCTGTGGGACCCGGCGAAGGGCACCGGCGCCGCCGCGTTCAAGAACGTCGCGCCGCCGACCGTGGAGCTGGACGACGGCACCGGCGCCAAGCGCCCGGCGCCGTTCTTCTGCGCGGGCCACGCGTACCTGCCCAACGGCATGGTCGGCGTGTTCGGCGGCAACCTGGGCGGCAACGGCGGTGCGGGCGCCAAGCTGTCGCTGGTCTTCGACCCGTGGAAGGAGCAGTGGACCCAGAACCCGGACATGCAGGTCGGCCGCTGGTACCCGTCAGTGGTGACCGGCGCGGACGGCCGACAGCTGATCATGTCCGGCCAGTCCGAGCTGGGTTGGGGCACCCCGACGCCGATCGTCGAGCGCTTCCCGGCCAAGTCGGTCACCCCGGAGAAGGACCCCGGCAAGGTGCCGATGGCCCCGGTGGACCGCTTCGGCGCCGACGCGCCGTTCACCCAGGACTACCCGCAGCTGTTCTCGCTGAACGACGGCAAGGTCTACGGGCTCGGCCGCGTCCCGAGCGAGCAGTGGGTGTTCGACCCCAAGGCGGAGACCCGCGCCGACCTCCCGGCCCGGCCCGACCTGAAGCCCGACATGCAGCCCGGCGACCCGGCCTGGCGCAACTACGGCTCCGCGGTCGCCCTGCCCGGCGGCGTCAACGGACCGGACTCGGTGCTGGTGCTCGGCGGCGACCGCAAGGACCCGAACACCTACCAGCTCTCCGGCGGCCAGTGGAGCCTGGCCAAGCCGCGCGCCTTCGGCCGCACCCAGGACGACACGCTGATCTTCCCGGACGGCAAGCTGTTCACCGTCAACGGCGCCTTCGACATCCGCGACTACGGCAACGGGCCGTACAACCCCAACGCCGACCTGAAGTACCGTCAGACCGAGTTCCGCGACAACGAGGGCAACTGGAAGCTCGGACCGGTCCAGCGGCTGCCGCGCGGCTACCACTCCAACGCGGTGATCCTGCCGGACGGCCGCGTCATGATCACCGGCGACGAGCTGCAGCAGATCGCCAACAACCCCGACATCAAGTCCGGGATGAACGGCACCATCGAGATCTACGAGCCGCCGTACCTGCAGAGCGGCAGCCGCCCGGCGCTCGACTCCGCGCCCGGCACGCCGGTCCGCTTCAACGCCGAGTTCCCGGTCACCACCTCAACCCCGGAGAAGGTCAGCCGGGCCGTGCTGCTGGCGCCGATCACCTCCACCCACGCGGTCGACACCAGCCAGCGCCACCTGGAGCTCCGGATCAACGCCCGCAGCGGCGGCCAACTCACCCTCCAGGCCCCGCCGTTGGCCGCGGCCGCGCCGCCCGGGTACTACATGCTCTTCCTGCTCGACGCCGCGGGCGTCCCCAGCGCCGCCAAGTGGATCAAGCTGGAGGCCAAGCCCTCCGGCGGCCAGATTCCCTGATGTCCCCCACCGCCCGGGAGTACGCGCTCCCGGGCGGCTCCCCCTCCGAGGAGTCCGCCGCGATGCCCCGTCCCCGCACCCTCATCACGATCCTGGCCGCCGGCGCGCTCGGCGCGGTGGCCCTGGTCGCCCCGGCCGCCTGGTCCGAACCCCGCGCCGTCCCGGCCGCCCCGGTCTCCGGCGTCGGCACGCCGGCCGTCCGGACCACCTGGAACGCCGACCGCTTCCAGACCGGCTCGCAGGCCTGGATCGACCTCCCCGGCGCGACCGTCCCCGACTCCACCGGCCGCGGCCCCGGCTTCGACGGCGTCTTCGTCGTCCACTTCGACGCCGACGCGATCTGCGAGTCCCCGGTCAACAACGCGGTCTGCTCCGTCCGCGTCCTGGTCGGCGGCAAGGTCGCCGCCCCCGGCGACACCAACGCCCGCTTCGTCACCGCCCGCGGCAACCCCGAGTGGAGCGCCCACGGCTACACCCGCACCGCCTGCTTCGCCCCGCTCTTCGACGACCGCGACGCCACCACCCAGGTCCAGGTCCAGGTCAGCACCAACGCCACCTTCGGCCTGCAGAACTGGCACCTCACCGTCGAACGCTTCCCCCTCCGCGCCGGCACCACCTGCCCGGCCGGCTGACCACGCCTCACGCGGTCAGCCGCTCCCCGCCCGCCAGGAAGCGTCCGCGCAACCGGGTGAAGGCGGTCGGGCCGGCCCGGTGCGGGAGGAACTCCTTGATCCGCTGCGCACATTCCAGCGGACTCGCCACACCGGTGTCGCACTCCAGGTCGTAGTCGCCGTGCGCGTGCACGAGGCCGTACTGGTGCGCCGCGAGTCCCGGCGGGCGATCCCCGCGGGCCAGCTCGCGGCGGACCAGCTCGTCCAGCGGGCAGTGGACGCCGACGAACACGACGTCCTCGGGCCGGAGCACCGTCAGGCAGTCGAGCAGCCGCCACGGTTCGCTCAGCACGTGGTCGACCACGATGTCGTTGCCCACCTCGGCCATCGCCGCGACGGAACGGTGGAAGCCCATCCTGGTCCGCCGCAGCGCGACGTCGAGCTCCTCGGCCCCGAACTCCCGCTTGGTGCGCATCGCGTTGAAGCCGTCGACCGCCATGTGGAAGAACACGCCGTCGTCCAGGATGTCCAGCAGCTCCCGGGCGATGCTCGACTTCCCGGAGCTGGACGTGCCGTTGAGGAAGATGATCCGACCAGACGTCATCTCACCATGATCACATGATGGTCCGGGACGCTGCTCCGAGCCCGGCATCGAAACAGCCCACGACGGCCGGCGCCGACCCCGACCGTCCTCGGTCGCGGGTTCCGCCTGCCGTGTGGGCTGTTCGGGGGACGGCTCAGCCGCCCAGGATCCGGGCCTTCTGCGCGGCGAACTCCTCGTCGGTGAGGACGCCCTGTTCCTTGAGCGCCGCCAACTGCTGGAGCTGCTGCAGTTGCTGGTCGACGGCCGGCGCTGCGGCGGCGGGCGCCGGCGGCGGCGCGGCGGGTTGCTGAGGGGCCGCGTACTGGGCGTTCTGGTCGGCCCAGCGACCCGCCTGCCGGCGGGAGACGCGGTTGGAGACCGCGGTGGCGGTCCCGGCGACGACGGCGGTGCGGGCTACCCCGCGGAGCAGTCCGGGCATGGGGTTTCTCCAATCGGTGGTGGCGGGGCGGCTCCGGCGGTCAGGCTCCGGACCCGAGCGTCTCGATCGAGTCGAGGACCTCCACGAGGTCCTGCAGCGGCACCCGGCCGCTGGCGATCATGTGGGCGTCGGCCCGGCGCAGGGCCGCGGCCAGCGGCGCCGCCCACCGGTTCTCGTACAGCAGGACGACGGCGGTGTCGCCGGGCTCCAGGAGCGCGCCGGCCTCGGCGAGGTCGGACTCGCCGAGCAGCCCGGACGAGGCGCCGTGGAACACCGCGAGGTCGAGCTTGCCGTCGCCGTCGAGGTCGGCGATCTTGACGACGCCGATGTCGCCGTCCGTGCCCTTGCGGACGAAGGTCAGGTCGAGCACGCGGATGATTCCGCGGTCGACCAGGTCGATGAGCAGCGGCAGGCCTTCGCCGGTCATCCGGCTGCCCGGGAAGGAGATCACCAGGTAGTCGATCGGGCCGAGTTCGTCCGTTGCTCGGATGTGGTCGCTCACGTCAGCTCCTGAAAGGACGCCGTCCGGCCGCCGATGCCGACCGGGGGCCGGCGGTTTCCCGGCCACGGCCCGCTGCCACGCTAACGCGCGGTGCCGGACCCCGCGCGCCGCGCAGTACCGCACCTCGCGGAGCGACCGCCGTCCACCGGCACCGGCCTCAGGTGGCCGCGCCGCCCCGGTCGTCCGACGTCCGGGTGGCCACCAGGCTGGCCACGGTGGTGACGGCGAGCACCACGACGATGAAGGCCAGCGAGAAGGCGATGCTGATCTCGGGGACGTGCACGCCGCTCTCGTGCAGGGCGTGCAGGATCAGTTTCACGCCGATGAAGGCGAGGATCACCGACAGCCCGTAGGAGAGGTAGACGAGCCTGGTCAGCAGGCCGCCGAGCAGGAAGTACAGCTGGCGCAGGCCCATCAGCGCGAAGGCGTTGGCGGTGAAGACGATGTACGGGTCCTGGGTGAGGCCGAAGATCGCGGGGATCGAGTCCAGGGCGAACAGCATGTCGGTGGTGCCGATGGCCACCATCACGGTCAGCATCGGGGTGATCACCCGGCGGCCGTTCTCCCGGACGACCAGTTTGGTGCCGTGGTAGGTGTCGGTGGACGGGACGCGCTTCTTGATGGCCCTGAGCAGCCGCCCCTCCTCGAACTCCTCGGCCTCCTTGTCCTCCTTGTCGGCGCCGGCCTCCTTCAGCAGCTTGACGGCCGTCCAGACCAGGAACGCGCCGAAGATGTAGAACACCCAGGAGAAGGTGGAGACCAGCGCGGCGCCGCCAGCGATGAAGATCGCCCGCAGCACCAGGGCGATGATCACGCCGAACATCAGCACCCACTGCTGGTAGATCTTCGGCACCGCGAACTTGCCCATGATCAGGATGAACACGAACAGGTTGTCGACGCTGAGCGACTTCTCCGTGACGTACCCGGCGAAGAACTCGCCGGCCGGCTTCGACCCGCCGTACCACCACAGGAACCCGCCGAACAGCACGGCCAGCGCGACCCAGACCGCGGTCCAGACCCCGGCCTCCTTGATGGAGACCTCGTGCGGCTTGCGACCGCCGATGAAGAAGTCGGCCACGATCAGCACGACCAGCACCGCGATGGTGCCGGCCCACAGGCCCACGGAAACGTCCACGACCGGTCCTCCCGGCAGGTAGGCGACACCACATCCTCACCGCCGGAGATCGTTTCCCCGCGTGCGGCGCGCCCGTCGGCGGGGTCGGGCGCGGTGGGCGGGCGGTCTACGACGATGGGCGGATATCGGCGCGCAGCGGCGTCCGGCTGCGGGGCGATCCGCGTACCGTCACCGGCAGGACGGGGGCCGGAACCAGCTGGGGGGCAGTGATGGGGACGCACAGGGCCATGGCGGCGGGGACACGCCGCGGGTTCGAGGAGTTGTTCGGCGCGGGGTTCGCCGAAGTCCGGCTGCACGAGGGGTACTTGGGGGCGGACGGGCCGGTCGCCTGCGCGCACGGCACCGACCTGGCCTTCGCGCCCGGCTGGTACGACCCGGGCACAGCGCTCGGGCGGGAGGTCATCGGGCACGAGCTCGCGCACGTGCTGCAGCAGCGCTACGGCCGGGTCCGGCCGGCCGGGCAGGACCCGGCGGCCGACGCCGCGCTGGAGGCGGAGGCGACGGCCGCCGGTCGGCGGATCGCGCGGGGGCTGCCGGTGCGCATCCCGGGCGTGCCGCGCCGCGCGGGTGGGCGGGTGCACGCGACGGCCGTCACGCAGCACTACACCGTGCACCCGGCCGGCGGCGCCGCGCCGTTCGTCGTGGTCGGCGGCGGGGCGCACCACGCGCCCGTGCAGCCGCAGGACTCGTTCATCGGCCAGGTCAAGGCCGGCGGTGGCAGCTCGTTCATGACCGCGGGGCCGGCTCCCGTGGTCCGGCTGGCCTCGACCAACCCGGCGGCGGTGACGCTCCGAGTGTCGGCGAACAGTCAGATCGCCATCGAGGACTGCGATCTGGGCCTCCGTCAGCCGAAGTGCTTCTACGCCACCCAGGCCGTGGTCACCGCGAGCAACGACCGGCTGGCCCTGATCGGGTCCGACTACCGGCTCGTCGCCGACCCGGTCGGGCCGAACCAGCGCCGGATCACCATCGGCGGCAACACCCTGCTCCGGGTCCTGCCGCAGAACGTCGCCGTGCCGGCCGTCGGGCTCGCCGTCACCGGGCCGCAGCAGTGCAACCTGATGATCGAGCACGTGATCGGCCAGACCGCGCCGGTCCCCCGGTTCGAGAACGACCCGCACGTTCCCCCGGCCCACCTGATCGAGTACAACGTCGCCCGCGCGCTGCTCACCGCGCCGCTGCCGCCGCCGATCGACGTGAGCACGCCGCTGAACGCGGCCAACACCGGCCGCACCATCGCGGCGGCCTACGGCGCGGCGGCCCACGCCCCCACCGCCGCGTTCACCGGCCTGCTGCAGACCTTCGGGCTGAACCAGTTCGCGGCGCCCGGCGTCGGAGAGGGCTTCCTGACCAGCGGCCTGACCGACGTCGCCCCGGGTGTCGCCCTGGTCCAGGGCGGCTACCCGACCCACACCGACCACTACCGGCCGGTCGGCGGCGCCAACCCCGTCCTGCTGGCGAGCCGGAGCTGGGGCGACCACTGGGCGGGTGTGGTCGCCGCCGACGGCAGCGACGTCGTCACGCTGGAGAACTACGCCCGCAACGCCGAGGACGGCGTGGGCGGCCACGACTCCCGGTACTACTTCCAGCTGTACCAGACCGACCCGGCCGCGGCCGGTACGACCTGGCACGCCGCCTGGACGACCGTTCCGATGGCTGCCATCCCGCCGCCCGTCCCGGTCGTCGCCCCGCCGCACCCCGCGCCCACCCACCAGCCGGTGACGCCGGGCGTCCGCAGCTTCGCCAACCCGATCACGCTGCGCGTCGCCCGTCCCGAGGCCCGCTGGGACGCCATCGCCGACACCCTCTACGCGGCCGTTGCGCTCAACACCATCAAGGACGACCACAACCTCGTCGGCCCGGCCCCGGACGCCCACACCGAGATCCTCAACGTCCTCAAGGGCCTGCGCTACGCCAACGTCCGGCTCGCCGCCGCCCAGAACGGCGACCCCGGCCGGACCGCCGCGTGGCTCCTCGCCCTCCACAACGCCGTCGCCGCGCACCGCTGGGAGGGCAACATCCAGGCCCTGCTGTACACGTACGGCCGGATGTTGGCGCTGCACCACCTCTGACACCAGGTCAGGACAGCTCCCTCAACCGCCGTTCCAGGAACTCGCGTTCGGCGTCGTTCCCGGTGCGGGCGAGCGCCGCCCGGTAGGCCGGCGCCGCCTCGCCGGGGCGGCCGAGGCGGCGCAGCAGGTCGGCGCGGACGGCGTGGAACAGGTGGTGGTCGGCGAGGTCGAGGGCGTCGACCAGGGCCAGCGCCGCGCCCGGTCCGTCGACCTCGGCCACGGCGACGGCGCGGTGCAGCGCCACGACCGGGGTCGGGGCCAGGGCCATCTGCTGGTCGTAGAGCCGGACGATCTGGCGCCAGTCGGTGGCATCGGCGGTGGCGGCGTCGCAGTGCACGGCGTTGATCGCGGCCTGCAGTTGGTACGGGCCGGGGCGGTCGAGGCGCAGGCAGCGGCGGACCAGCGCGTGGCCCTCGGCGATGAGCGCGCGGTCCCACCGCGTGCGGTCCTGGTCGGCGAGCAGCACCAGGGCGCCGTCGGCGGTGGTGCGGGCGCGCCGACGGGCGTGGGTGAGGAGCATCAGCGCGAGCAGGCCCAGCACCTCCGGTTCGTCGGGCATCAGCTCGGCGAGCAGGCGGCCCAGCCGGATCGCCTCGGCGCAGAGCTCCTCGCGCAGCGGCTCGGGGCCCGAACCGGTGGTCAGGTAGCCCTCGTTGAAGACCAGGTACACCACGGCGAGCACCGGGCGCAGCCGGCCCGGCAGCTCGGCGTCGCCGGGGACGCGGTACGGGATCCGCGCGTCGCGGATCTTCGCCTTGGCCCGGACGATCCGCTGGGCCGTGGTCGACTCGCCGACCAGGAAGGCCCGGGCGATCTCCGCCGTGGTCAGGCCGCCGAGCAGGCGCAGGGTCAGGGCGACCTGCGCGGTGTCGGCCAGGGCGGGGTGGCAGCAGGTGAAGATCAGGCGCAGCCGGTCGTCCTGCACGGGTCCCTCCTCCGTCGTCCCGCCCGGGGTGTGCAGCAGCACCGCCTCGGCGTGGTGGGCGCCGCGCGCCGCCTCCCGGCGCTGCCGGTCGATCGCCTTGCGGCGGGCCGTGGTGATGATCCAGCCGGCGGGGCTCGGCGGCAGCCCGGCGGCCGGCCAGCGCTCGGCGGCCACGGCGAACGCCTCCTGGACCGCCTCCTCGGCGAGGTCGATGTCGCCGGTGAGGCGGATCAGGACGGCCACCGCGCGTCCGTACTCCGCGCGGAAGACCCGTTCGACCTCGGCTGCCGACGCCACGTCAGTTCTCGGCCTCGCCCCGGAACGGCCTGACCTCGATGGGCAGCGTGGTGGCCAGCGCGTACCGCCGGCCCCATTCCAGTGCGGCGTCCAGGTCGGGGGCCTTGATGACGGTGAACCCGCCGAGGTGCTCCTTCCCCTCGACGAACGGGCCGTCGGTGACCAGCACCTCGCCGCCGCTGGGGCGCAGCACGGTCGCGGTGTCCGGATCGTGCAGGCCCTGCCCGAACACCCACGACCCGGTGGACTCCAACTCCTCTCGCAGCACCGCCAGTTCGGCCATCACCTGGCGGAGGAACTCCGGTGGCGGGACGGTGCCCTGCGGCTGGTACATCGCGAGCAGGTAGAGCTTCATCCTGATGCGCCTTCTCTCCGTGCGTGTCGTGCGGTAGGTCTCGATCGGTGCGTTCGCTCAGCACGTCTCGTAGGTGGCGATGATCACGCCGGTTCCGGTCGGCACGCTGTCCACCAGCCGCATCCGGCTGAGCGGACCGCGGTCGGGGAAGAGCCGCCGGCCCGACCCGAGGACCAGCGGGTGGACGGAGAGCACGAACCGGTCCACCAGTCCGGCCGCGGCCAGCGAGCGGACCAGTTCGCCGCTGCCGAGCACCACGAGGTCCTGTTCCAGTTCCTTCTTCAGGTCCGCGACGGCGGCCGCGGCGTCGCCGGTCAGCAGGACGGAATTCTGCCAGGGCAGCGGTTCCTCGAGGGTCCCGGACACGACGTACTTCGGCGTCCCGTTCAGCTTCTCCGTGTACGGGTTGCCGTCGGTGCGCTCGGCCCACGCGCGTGGAACTCCAGCTAGGTCCGCCGCCCGAAGAGCATCGCCCCGGTGGCGGCCATGCCCCGTCCCATCACCTCCATCATCACCGGGTCCGCGTACGGCGCTCCCCACCCGCCGTGCTCGAACCCGCCCCGGGTGTCCTCGTCGGGACGGCCCAGCCCCTGCATCACGCCGTCCAGCGTCACGCTCTCGGTGACCACGATCGCCGCCATCGCGCACGCTCCTCTCCACCGGCGAACGGCCCGTGCCGCTCGCTCTCACCCCCTACACGAACGGGACCCGACGAAATCGACACCGCCGACGGAATCCGTTCGGCCGGAGCGGAACGGCAGGGCGGAACGGCCCGGCCGCGGCGGTCGTTGGACCGCCGGACGGTGCGGACGGGGTGGGAGTGGCGGCATGCTCTGGTGGGCGCTGGACGACATCCGGCTGCAGGTGACGGGGCGCAGCGCGCGGTTCTCGCAGGTGGTGGTGGAGCTGGCGTGGAATCCGGGCGCGGGCCCGGCGGCGGCGGGTGCGGTGGAGGAGGTCGCGCGCGGCATGGCGAACGCGCCGTGGTTGGGGGCGCCGATCGGGTCGGTGGTGCTGGTGGCCGCCGGCGGCGAGGCGCATCCGGGGGTGGGCCCGGCCGTGGGCACGGTACGGGAGTTGTGGCCGGCGGCCGTGGTGCGGGTGGTGGACGAGGCGCTGGCCGCCGTGCTCGGGGCGGGTCTGGCGGCGGAGCCCGCCGCGTGCGTGGTGGTGCACCAGGACGCCGAGCGCACCTCGGTCGCCGTGGTCGCCGGGCGCGAGGTGGTCGCCGGCGGCCTGGCGGTCGGTGGGGCTCGGGGTCTGGCCACGGCGCTGATCGGGCATCTGCGGGCCGCGCACCGCCTGGACGTCGGCCCGCAGATGGCGTGGGCGTCCGTCGTCCACGGCGGCGCGTTCGCGCCCTCGCCGTGGGTGTCCGAGCCCGGGCCGGTGTACGGCAGTGTGGTGCCCTGGGACGGCAGCGGCCCCCGGGAGCCGGGCCGGGCCACGCTGCAACCGGCCGAGACCCGCGCCGTCCTGACGCCCGCTTACCTGCGGGTGGCGGAGCTCGTGACGCGGGTGCTGCGCGACGCGCCGCCGGAGGTGGTGCGACAGGCCGCGGTCGGCGGACTGCTGCTGACCGGTCCGCACCCGCCGGGCGCGGACCTCCACCTGGCCGGCCTCACCGGGCTCCCCGCGCAGGCCGTGGCCGAGCCGGGACGCGGCGCGCACCGGCCCCTGGTGCTCCTCGACGGGGTGGCCCGCCTGCTCGCCGAGTCGCCGCCCGAGCCCGCCCTGGGCGATCCCGCGGAGGCCGAGCAGCGCCTCCGGGACGCCCTCGCCCGCCTCACCGCCCTGCTGGGCGGGGCACCCCGATGAGCACCTTCGCGTTCCGCGCCTGAGCACCTTCGCGTTCCGCGCCGCGGACTGACTCCACGGCCTGAATACACGGCCCGTTTCGGCGCGGTCCCGGCCCCGCGCACCCAAAAAATGGGAGAGCGCTCTCCCGCTTGACATGCATTCTGCCAGGTCATCACACTGCTGGTGCGAGAGAGCGCTCTCAGCGCTCACCCTCTCTCTCGTTGCGCGTCCGCACCTTCCCCCACCCGCATTGCACGCGCGCCCGAGGAGCCGCCGCATGCCCGTTTCCCGGATCCACTTCCGCTGGAGGGCACCCCTGTGTGCCTTCGTCACCGTCGCCGCCCTGCTGGCCGGCCTGGTGCTCGCGCTGAGTCCGGCGCCGCGCGCCCACGCCGCGGCGAGCCTGCTGTCGCAGGGCAGGCCCACCACCGCTTCCTCCGTCGAGAACGCGGGGACGCCGGCGTCCGCCGCCGTCGACGGCAACACCGGCACCCGCTGGTCCAGTGCGTTCGGCGACCCGCAGTGGCTGCAGGTCGACCTCGGCTCCAGCCAGAGCGTCAGCCAGGTCGTCCTGCAGTGGGAGACCGCGTACGCGACCGGGTACCGGATCCAGGTCTCGAACGACGCGGCCACCTGGACCACCGTCTACTCCACCACCACCGGCGCGGGCGGCACGGAGACGCTCAACGTCGCAGGCACCGGCCGGTACGTCCGGATGTACGGCACCGCCCGGGCCACCCAGTTCGGTTACTCGCTCTGGGAGTTCCAGGTCTACGGCGGGTCCGCGCCGACCGCCTGCGGCACCGCGAACGCCGCGCAGAACCGTCCCGCCACCGCCTCGTCCGCGGAGAACGCCGGGACGCCCGCGTCCGCCGCCGTGGACGGCGACGCCGGCACCCGCTGGTCGAGCGCGTTCGGCGACCCGCAGTGGCTGCAGGTCGACCTCGGCACCGTCCAGAGCGTCTGCCAGGTCCAGCTCCAGTGGGAGACCGCGGCCGCGAAGGCGTACCAGATCCAGGTCTCGAACGACGGCGCCACCTGGACGGCGATCTACTCGACGACCACCGGCGCGGGCGGCACCGAGAGCCTGAACGTCACCGGCACCGGCCGCTACGTCCGGATGTACGGCACCGCGCGCACCACCGCCTACGGCTACTCGCTGTGGGAGTTCCGGGTCTTCACCACCTCCACCGGCTCGCCGACCCCCACCCCGAGCCCGACCCCGACGCCCACCGGCACCGCCGACCCGTTCTGGGGCGACACCGGCAGCATCCCGGCCGCGAAGAACGTGCTGATGGTCAAGGTGCTGAACCGCACCAACGGCGCCTACCCGGACAGCCAGGTGTACTGGAGCTTCAACGGGCAGACGCACTCCATCGCGGAGCAGCCCTACCTGGACATGCCCGCCAACTCCTCCGGCCGGATGTACTTCTACCTCGGCTCGCCGACCAGCAGGTACGCCGACTTCATCGAGTTCACCGTCGGCCCGACCGTGTTCAACGGCAACACGACCCGCGTCGACGCCTGGGCGCTGCCGCTGGCGATGCGGCTGCACTCCGCCGACGGGTACGACGTCCAGGTCGGCGACGCGCAGCAGGTCTTCACCGAGAGCCGCACCCAGCTGTTCCAGGACTTCGCGAACGCCGTCCCGCAGGAGTTCAAGGTGCTGGCGCAGACCGAGGCGCCGTACCGGATCATCGCGCCGGGCAGCGACCCGAGCTTCCGGACCGGCGGGGTCAACGCGAACTACTTCACCGCGTACGCGAATTCGGTCGGCATCAACGAGACCACCTCGAACATCTTCGGCTGCGCGGGGACGCTGGCGAACGACGCGGGCGGGTGCGCGGCGCTCAACCGGCACGTCGCCACGCTGCCGCAGTCGCAGTGGTCCGACCCGAGCAAGTACTACTCGGCCGGTCCGGCCAACTACTACGCCAAGTTCTGGCACGACCACGCGATCGACGGGCTGGCCTACGGCTTCCCGTACGACGACTACGCGGGCCAGTCCTCGTACATCTCGCACGCGAACCCGCAGTGGCTCGAGGTCGCCGTCGGCTACTGAGCCCCTGCCGCATCCCCCACCCACTCGTCTGCGAGGCGACATCGTGAACCTACGTGCACTTCGCCCGGCCCACGCTCCGGGCTCGACCCCGACCTCCCGGTCCCGACACACCGTCAGCACGCTGTGGACGGCGGCGTTCGCCGTCCTGGGCCTGCTCGCCGCGCTCCTGGTCTCCGGCGCGCCCAGCGCGCACGCGGCCGCGACCCTGTTGTCGCAGGGCAGGCCCGCCACCGCATCGTCTGTCGAGAACGCCGGCACCCCCGCCACGAGCGCGGTGGACGGCAACGCGAACACCCGCTGGTCCAGCGCGGCCGCCGACCCGCAGTGGCTGCAGGTCGACCTCGGCTCGACCGCGACGATCACTCAGGTCGTGCTCCAGTGGGAGACGGCCTCCGCGAAGGCGTACCAGATCCAGGTCTCGGCCGACGGCGCGAACTGGACGTCGATCTACTCGACGACCACCGGCCCGGGCGGCACCGAGACGCTCAACGTCACCGGCACCGGCCGCTACGTCCGGATGTACGGCACCGCCCGGAACACCGGCTACGGCTACTCGCTGTGGGAGTTCCAGGTCTTCGGCACCACGGGGACCGGCGGGGGCGGCGCGACCTGCGGCACGCAGAACGCGGCGCTGAACCGGCCGGTGACCGTGTCGTCGCAGGAGAACGCCGCCTTCCCGGCGGCCGCCGCCGTCGACGGTGACGGTGGCACCCGCTGGTCCAGCGCGGCCGCCGACCCGCAGTGGCTGCAGGTCGACCTGGGCTCCATTGTGACGATCTGTCAGGTCGCCCTCAGCTGGGAGGCCGCGTACGCCACGGCGTTCCAGCTCCAGACCTCGACCGACGGCGCGAACTGGACGTCGATCTACTCCACCACCACCGGGACGGGCGGCACCCAGACCCTGAACGTCACCGGCACCGGCCGCTACGTCCGGATGTACGGGACCGCCCGGGCCACCCAGTTCGGGTACTCCCTCTGGGAGGTCCAGGTCTTCACCGGCGGCAGCGGCAGCACGCCCTCGCCGTCCCCGTCGCCCACCGGCGGCGGCAGCTGCGGCACCGTCAACGCGGCGCTCGGCCACCCGGCCACCGGCTCGTCGACCCAGGACGCCAACCCCGCGTACGACCCGTTCTACGCGACCGACGGCAGCACCCTGACCCGCTGGTCGAGTGCGATCGGCGACCCGCAGTGGATCGACGTCGACCTGGGCGGGAGCCTGCCGATCTGCCAGGTGGTGCTCCAGTGGGAGAACGCCTACGCCTCCGCGTTCCAGATCCAGACCTCCACGGACCGCACCAACTGGACCACCGTCTACTCCACCACCACCGGGACTGGCGGCACCCAGACCCTGAACGTCACCGGCACCGGCCGGTACGTCCGGATGTACGGCACCGCGCGCGGCACGGGGTACGGGGACTCGCTCTGGGAGATCGTCGTCCACACGATCGGCAACCAGACCGTCACCATCCCGCCGCCCCCGCCGCAGCCCGCGCCGGGCAACTGCCCCTGGATCAACGAGCCGAACGTGGCCGTCGCGACCCGGGTCGCCCAGCTGATGGGCGCGATGACGCAGGATCAGAAGGACCGGATGCTCTACGGCACCGATTCCAAGGTCTACATCGGTCAGATCGCCGGCCAGCCCGCGCTGTGCATCCCGGACGTCAACTTCGAGGACGGGCCGACCGGTGTCGGCGACGGACTCGGCGGCGTCACCCAGTTCCCCGACGGCGAGGTGTCCGCGGCCACCTTCGACCCGGGCTACGTGCACGACTTCGGCGTGGCGATCGGTCAGGAGTTCGCCGGCAAGGGCGTGAACGTCTCGCTCGGCCCGACCATCAACATGGTGCGCGACCCGCGTTGGGGCCGCGCCTACGAGACCTTCGGCGAGGACCCGTACCTGACCGGCGAGATCGTCAGCGCGGACGTCCAGGGCATGCAGAGCCAGTGCGTCATGGCGGAGGTCAAGCACGCCGCCGCGTACAACATCGAGCAGCCCGCCGCGCCCGGCAACGAGATCGTCGACAGCCGCACCCTGCAGGAGATCTACCTGCCGGCCTTCCAGACCGCCATCGAGAAGGGCGGCGCGGCGGCGCTGATGTGCGGCTACAGCATGGTGAACGGCGAGTACTCCTGCCAGAACCCGACGGTGGAGAACATCCCGATGTACCAGCAGGCCGGGTTCCAGGGGTTCATCACCTCCGACTGGGGCGGCATCCACTCCACCGTGCCGTCGGCGAACGCCGGCGAGACGGTCGAGATGCCCTTCGGCGGCTTCTTCGCCGCGTCGCTGGTGCAGGCCGTCGCGGCGGGCCAGGTCACCCAGGCCACCTTCGACACCATGGTGTCCCGGGTGCTGACCCAGATGTTCCGCTTCGGCATGTTCGACAAGGCGCCGAGCGGCTCCACCACCGCCATCGTCGCCACCCCCGCGCACCGCGAGGTCGCCCTCCGGGGTGCCGAGGAGGGCACGGTGCTGCTGAAGAACAACGGCGTCCTGCCGCTCGACCCGAACGGCGGCCGGTCCGTCGCGGTGATCGGCACCCAGGCCGGCCCGGGCGTGATCACCGCCGGCGGCGGCAGCGGCACCGCCACCAGCACCGGCACGTACACCCCGCTGTACGGCATCCAGCAGCGCACCGCCGGGACGAACACCACGGTCGCCTACGACGACGGCACGAACCAGGCGAGCGCGGTGGCGCTGGCGCGGTCCTCGAACGTGGCGGTCGTCTTCGCGTCCGACAACTACGGCCACGAGGAGGCCGACAATCCCACGCTCAACCTGCCCGGCGACCGGGACGCGCTGATCGCGGCGGTGGCCGCGGCCAACCCGAACACCATCGTCGTGCTCAGCGACAACTCGGCGATCCTGATGCCGTGGCTGAACCAGGTCGCGGGCGTGTTCGAGGGCTTCTACCAGGGACAGGAGTTCGGCCAGGCCATCGCGGCGCTGCTGTTCGGCGACGTGAACCCGTCCGGGCACCTGCCGATCACCTTCCCCGCCTCGCTGTCCCAGCTGCCGGCGAGCACCACCGCGCAGTGGCCGGGCGTCAACGGGACCGTGCAGTACTCCGAGGGCCTGCGCATCGGGTACCGGCACTACGACGCCGACAACCTCACCCCGCTGTTCCCGTTCGGGTTCGGCCTGTCGTACACCGGCTTCGCGTTCGGCAACCTGCAGGTCGGGCCGCTGACCAACGGTCAGGCGACGGTGACCGCCACCGTCACCAACACCGGCAGCCGGGCCGGGACCGAGGTGGCCCAGCTGTACGTCGGCGACCCTGCCTCGGCCGGCGAGCCGCCGCACCAGTTGAAGGGCTTCCAGCGGATCACCCTGAACCCCGGTGCCTCCGCCCCGGTCACCTTCACGGTGACCGCGCACGACCTCGCGCACTGGGACACCGCGTCCGGCAACTGGGTCGCGACGGCGGGGAGTTACCAGATCCTGGTCGGTGACAGCTCCCGCAACCTGCCGCTGACCGCCAACCTCACCAACCCGACCACCGTCACCGCCAACGCCATGGACTGACCCCGCGGCGTGCTCCGTGTGGCGGCTGCCCCCCGGCAGCCGCCACACGCTGTTGTGCGCCCTTGGTCAGGCGCCGATGGCGGCGATGACGGCCTGGGCGACCTTGCGGCTGGAGTACTGCTGCTGACCGGTGATCAGGCGGCCGTCGCGGACGGCGAAGGGCTTGAACAGCCCGGCGCTGATGTAGTGGGCACCCCGCGCGCGCAGGGCGTCCTCCGCGCGCCACGGCATGATCCGCACGCCCGCGGCCCGGTCGCTGTACTCCTCCTCGGTGTTGGAGAAACCGGTGACGGTGCGTCCGGCGACCAGCGCGGTGCCGTCGGCGAGCTCGCAGTCGACCAGCGCGGCGACGCCGTGGCAGTACGCGGCGACGATCTTCTCCGCCTCCCAGAACGTCCGGATGGCCCGGTGCAGGGCCTCGTTGTCGCGGAAGGTGAACATCGGCGACTGGCCGCCCGCGATCAGCAGCGCCTCGTACCGGTCCAGGTCCAGGTCGTCGAGGGCGGGCGTGGCCTCCAACAGGCCCGCGAGGTCGGGGGTGTTCACGAATCCCATCGTGATCAGGTCCTCGGCGGACCACCTCGAGGCGTCCCGGGGATCGGACAGCGCGTCCATCTCCACCGTGCCGCCGGCCGGCGACGCGATGGTGACCCGGAAGCCGGCCTCGGTCAGCTCGTAGTAGGGGTGGGTGAGTTCGGCCCCCCAGAAGCCGACGGGCCAGTGGTTGTTGCTGCTCACGGTCGGGTTGGCGACGACTGGGTCGAATCACTTTGCTTGAGTCCAAGCATTCGATCCAACGGATGTATTCCTCTATCCTTGAGCCATGGAGGACAACAGCGGCGTCCGCGACAGCGTGGACGCGATCCTTGAGCAGTGGCACCACGAGCGCCCCGACCTCGCGGTGGCGCCGGTCGGGGTGGTCACCCGTCTCGCGCGCGTCCGCGGCCACCTCGACCTGGCACTCGCCGAGGTCTTCGCCGGATTCGACCTCACCCCGGCGGACTTCCAGGTCCTGGTCCACCTGCGCCGCGCCGGCTCCCCGTACCAGCTCGGCCAGGCCCGCCTCATGGACTCGCTCGGCCTGACCTCCGGAACGGTCAGCGTGCGCCTGACCCGCCTCGAACAGCGCGGTGTCGTGGTGCGCGAGCCCGACCCGGACGACAAGCGCAGCTACACCGTCCGGCTGACCGACAGCGGCCTGCAGCTGTTCGACCGGATCGCACCGGAACACCTGGCCAGCGAGGACCGCCTGCTGTCCGCCCTCGGCCCGGACGAGCAGGCCCAACTCGCCGCGCTGCTGCGCAAACTCCTCGTCTCGTTCGAGCGCGTCGGGCCGCACGCCGCCCGGATCTGGGGCGCCACCCTCGAACCCGCCCGCATCGCCCGCCAGACCCGCGCCCTGGTCGGCCTGACCGACCGCACCGGCCTCCTCGTCACCCGCGTCGACCCCGACAGCCCCGCGGACCGGGCCGACATCCGGGCGGGCGACCTGATCACCCACCGCGGCGCCGCGCAGGTCCGCACCACCGCGGACCTCGCCGCGCCCGACGACCGCCCCGTCCCACTGCGGCTGCTGCGCGCCGACGAACCGTTCGAGACCACCGTCGACCCGACCACCCCCCTGGACTCCGCGTGAACGACGACACCTCCCCGATCGACGCGAGCGCACGAGCGGCGGACTTCAGCACCAGCCGCCTCGAAGCCTTCAGCGACGGCGTCTTCGCCATCGCGATCACGCTGCTCGTCCTCGACCTCAACGTCCCCGAGCCCGACGGGCTCGACGGTCAGTCCCTCGCCTCGGCGCTGGCGCACCAGTGGCCCGCCTACTTCGCGTATCTGACCAGCTTCCTGGTCATCGGCATCATCTGGATCAACCACCACGCCATGTGCGCCCTCGCGCGCCGGGTGGACCGCCGAACCCTGTTCGCCAACCTGGTCCTGCTGCTGACCGTCTCCGTGATCCCCTTCCCCACCCGCCTGCTCGCCACCTACCTCACCGCCCGCGACGCCGACGCCCACACCGCCGCCGCGATCTACGCCGCCACCATGGTCGCCATGAGCGCCGCCTTCTCCCTCCTCTTCCTCTCCTTCACCCGCGACGCCCGCACCCTGCACACCCCCGTCCCCCCGGAAGCCCTGCGCGCCGCGCGCCGCCGCTTCGGCATCGGCGGCATCTGCTACCTCGCCGCCCTAGGCATCGCCTACGTCAGCCCCGTCGCCATGCTCGCCACCCATGCGCTCATGGCCCTCTACTACTGCTTCGACCAACTCGCTCCCGCGCGCTCCTCGCGCTGACGGGTCTGATGCCATGACGCACTGTCAGGTCCCGCTCGGCGGGGGCGGCCTGGGCCGGGGCAGGTCGTGGCATGTCCGCGGCCGGAAAATCCGCAGGTCACACCCCTGTTCACCGCCCCGTCACCGGGTCTAGCATTCCCGCCACGGCGGCCTCACCACAGCCCCCTCCGGGCCGTCGCGCAGAGCAGCCGCGCCCATGACCCCACCTCGCGGCTGGCCTCCCACGGCCGGGCCCCAGGGACCACCCCCGTGTCCCGGGCCCGGCCGCTGCGCCGCCCACGCCCGCTGCTGTGCCGCCCACGCCCGCCCGCGTGATCCATCACCGCACCGGCGGGTCTCCCCCGAGTCCGGTCTGTCACCCCGTCAGACAACCGCCACGATCGCGTACGCCGTCACCGCGACCATTCCGGCCAGGATCACCGCGACCAGCACCCGTCCCAGCGGTCGCCGCTCCTCCCCCTTGTCGATCCAGAACCGCCCCGGCACGGCCGGCCGTCGGGCCGACTCCCCCGCCAGCCGGCGCAGCCGGACGGCGACCCCCTCGGTCCGCTGCGGATCCTGCGCCCCCGACTCCTCCCCCAACTCCGCTATCAGCACGCCCAGTTCGCCCGCCCCATCGGGCGCCGCCGGGCCTCCGAGCAGTTCGTGCATCGTCTCGCCGAGCGCCACCAGGTCGGACCTCAGCGGCGGCGCGACCGTCCCGAACCCGAGGATCTTCACGACCCCGTCCGACGTGAGCACCAGCCGCTCAAGCCCGATCCCACCGTGCGTCACCCCGGCCCGATGCGCGACCACCAGCGCCTCCGCCACCTGGGCCCCGAACTCGGCCACCTGGTCCGCCCGGTACCACCCGTCCAGCAGATGGTCCTCGAACGTGTACCCGTCGACCCACTCCCTCACCAGCACCGGCCGCCCCTCACACTCCCCCACCTCCAGCGCCCCGACGATCCCCACATGCCGCAACCACACCCCCGCCCCCGGCACCCCGCCCAACACCTTCACCACGACCGCCCGCCCCGCCACGACATCCCTCGCGCACCAGACCTCCCCCACCAGCCGCCCCTCGATCCGGTACCGCCCACCGACCACGTCACCGATCTCCACGCTGCCGCCCCCTCTCCCCGCGTCGCCTGGAAATCCGCGCGACGGCCATGGCGGCCAGTGTGCCGCAACAGGCTGTCGCCGCCGGCTTCGCGTACGGCCGACGAAACCCCGGCGATGCTGCCTAGGAGCCTTCGATCGAACGAGAGCCGCAATGGGGTGGTCGCGGGCCGGTCGGCGCCACGCGGTCCACACCTCGGTCATTCCGGCATGAGGTCGTCGCTGGCGCACACCGCCTGCTGGAGGAGCTCGAGGGCATGGGGCGCCTGTTCCCGACCGATCACGGCGATGTCCACCACGTACTGGCCGTAACGCAGTTCGCCGTACCAGCGCTCGCACCCGTCCGCCGAGTCGCTGTGGACGAGGCAGGAGTAGGACTGCGCGTCCGCCTTCGAGCTGCCGGCCAGCTCGACCGGCGGCGTGGTCCACGGCTTCCCGTTGTCCGTACGCCGGTGGGGGTGAGCGGCTGGACGAGGGCTACCTCCCTCGTAGCCACCCCCTGCCCCGGGACTGCTCCTGCCAGTACGTGAGTGCCTGCTGGGTGGTCGCGAGGTCGGGATGGTCTGGGCGGAGGACACGCAGTTGCTCGTTCAGCAGGTCGGAGAGGAGGGCCACTGCGCCGCGAGGGTCGCCGGACTGGCCGCGCCAGCGGGCGAGGGCGGCCCGGGTGCGGAAGATCGCGGACCGGTCGGTTGCCACCGCGTACGGGTTGGACCACGTGCCCCGAGCACCCTGGGCGATCTCGCGCTGCTCCATGCGGAGTTGGTCGTTGAGCAGGTCGGTCAGGACGGTCACGGCCCCCCGCGCGTCCCCCGATTCGCCCAGCCAGTGGCCGAAGCGGAAACGGGCGTCGAAGGTGCCCCAGCTCGCCGGCCCGAACGTGCGGGACTGCTCGTTGACGACCTGGCGGTACATGACTACCGCCCCGGCCGCGTCTCCCGCCTTGCCCTGCCACTCGGCGGCGTCGCGGCGCAGGGTGAAGTCGGGCGGGCCCGTCCATCCGTCGACGGCCGCGATGTAGCCGTCATCGGCGAGCAGGTCGCGATAGACGCGTGCGACGCCCGGCAGGTCACCGGCCTGTTCGAGCCAGTAGGCCAGGCGGTAGCGCAGCTCGGTGACCTCCTTGACCAGGCGGATCCGCTGGGCGGGGTACAGCTCGTACTCCGGTGCCAGCAGGGCGAGTTGGTCGTCGATCACCCGACGGTACTCGGTGATCGCGGCGGTGAGGTCGCCGGATTCCGCCCGCAGCCGCGCGATCCGGCCGCGCAGCTTCGTCACGGACTGGTGCCGGGCTCCCAGCCGGTCGGCCGTCGTCGCCAGGAGCGCTTCGAAATAGTCCAGTGCGGCCTGTGGCCGGCCGTCGTCCGCCAGCGTGTCGCCCACCCGGAGCACGAGGTCGTGCAGCTCCTGACCGGTACTCCACCCGTACCGGAGTCCGGGCTCGCCGGAGCCCAGCATCACGGCCGGGGCATTGCGGGTCAGCGCCTCGACGTTGGAGCGCAGCACGTCCGGGGGGAAGTCGAGGGCGCGTGAACGCAGGTGCGGCGCCTGATCCCTCGGGGGAACCAGGAAGAACGTCATCGAGTTCGCCTCGTCCGCCGACTTCCGGGACGCGACGAACAGCAGGTTGGCGGCCACGTCGGCCAGCTCTGCGGCCCGGCTCGCGGGCACGCCCTCGCGGACGGCTCGCTGGACCATCGGGTGGACCCGCACCGACCGGTCCTGGTTCGCCGGGTCGTAGTCGAGCAGGCTCCACCGGTGCAGCAGCGCGAGCGTCTTGTCGGTGCGCTCGTCCGGCTCCGCGTCCTCTGCCGGGCGGTCGGTCCGCTGCCGGTCGAGGTACCTGACCGCCTCGGTCAGCACCGCAGCCGGGATGCCGTCGGAAGCCAGCGGCGCCGCCAGTTCCAGCAGCATCCGCGCCGTTCCGACCGGCTCCATGGCGTCGGCGCGCTCCAGCGCGAGGTCCCAGGCCTCGGGCAGCGGCACGCTCTGCTCGTCCGGCAACCCGCCCGGGTCCGGCACGAGGTCGGCCAGCCGCCGACCGTCGTCGCCGAGCAGGCGGAGGTAGTCGGCGCAGCTCAGACCGGTGCTGCCCAGGTAGGCGGCCGCCTGCGCGAGCGCGAGCGGCAGGTGTCCCAGCTCGCGGGCGAGCGCCTCCAGTTGCTCGGGCGGCTCGACTCGGCCGGAGGCGGCGAGCGCCGCTGTGAGGTAGCCGAAAGCCTCGGCGGAGCTGAACGACGGCACGGTGACCACCTGTCGGCTGGGCCCCTCGCGGGCCACGTCCCGGCGCCAGGTGGTGACCAGGGTCCGCCCCACGGGCTGGTCCGGCGGCCAGAGTCCGCGCAGGTCGTCGGGGTCGACCACACCGTCCAGGACGATCAGCCGGCGAACCGTCTCCCCGTCCCCGCCCGGCCGGAGCCAGGCCAGGAATTCCCGCGCGCCCTGCTCCGGATCGGCCGGGGCACGACCGGTGATCTCGGCGATGGCCTGGGCGTAGGCGGCCAGGATCGCCGCGCGGCTGCCGGCGGTGACCCAGACCAGCAGGTCGAGTTGCCCGGCCTGCCAAGCGGTGCGGGCCTCGTTCGCGGCCAGCTGAGTCTTGCCGGCCCCGGCGGCGCCGACCAGTATCCGGCAGCGCGCAGGGATGTCGGGAGTATCGACAACGGCCCGGCGCTGGAAGCAGTGCGCGGTGTTCGGGACCGCCCCGACCCGGTGCGGCCAGACGGCCGGGGCATGCCGGCCGGCGTAGTAGGCCACCTGGTCGGCGTGGCCGACGGCGAAGCTGTGGTTGCTCGCCTGCACCCCTGCGAGCGGCGGCGGTGGCGAGGTCGGTGACGGGCTTGGCGTGGCCGGTCCGTTCAGCCCTGGGACGGATCCGGCATCTGAGGGTGGCCGATCTGCACGCCCCCGTGGATCACACCGGCGGCGACCGAACCCTCCTGGGCACTGATGTGCACGTCTCCGCCGACCGCCATCCCGCCGTCCCCGGCCGACACCTGGGCCTGGGTCGCGCTCTCGGCCAGCAGCTCGCGCAGCGCCTCGCCGGCGCGCACGCGCTCGTCCTCCGGCAGGTCCTCCAGGAACGCCTCGAACCGGGCCTGCCAGGAGGCCTCCTGGCGGATCCGGAGCCGCTCCAGCTGCCCGCCCTCAGCCGCCGCGAGCTCGGCGGCGGTCCGGCCCAGCCGCTCCAGCTCGGCACTCTCACGCTGGGCGTTCCCCCGCCCGAACCAGGCGGCCACCCGGCCTCGGAACCCCTCCCAGGCCTGGGTACCGGCCGCGGTCATCACCGCCGTCCCGCCGGACATGGCCAGTGCGGTCAGCGTCTCGGACAGCATGCACAATCCCCCTGTCGACAACCGTGACCTCGACCGTACCGCGAGCCGGGCACCGCGCCCAGCCGGATATTCACGCGGCTACGCAGGCGAGCAAGGATAAGTGACTGATCGTCAGTAGTGTCGACCAAATCGTCACCCTGAAGCGCCGAAGGCGGTAATCGAGCTGAGTCCACGTCAGTTCCGCAGTTGACAAGGTCGCGGGCCGATGACGAGTGTGCCCGGGTGTGCACTGGGGGGTGAGGACGGCGCCCGGCCGCACGAGGAGGGGGTGCGGCCGGACGGCGGGCGGGTCAGTGCTTGCTGATCTGGACGTTGCGGATGTTCACGGGGAGCGTGGGGAAGCCGTCGCCGGGGTTGTTCTGGTCGTCCTCGCCGCCGGCTGCGATCTTCTGCAGGACGTCGAGCCCGGAGGTGACCTGGCCGAAGGGGGTGTAGGCGGGCGAGAGCTTGGTGTCCTTCCAGACGAAGAAGAACTGGCTGCCGTTGGTGTTCGGGCCGGCGTTGGCCATGGCGACGGTGCCGGCGGGGTAGGTGGCGCCGTCCAGGTTCTCGTCCGGGAACGAGTAGCCCGGACCGCCACTGCCGGTGCCGGTCGGGTCGCCGCACTGCAGGACGAAGATCCGCTGGGTGGTGAGCCGGTGGCAGTGGCTGCGGTCGAAGAAGTCGCGTTCGGCCAGGAACCGGAAGGAGAAGGTGGTGCACGGTGCCTTGTCCGTCAACGCCTTGAAGGTGATGGCGCCCTGACTGGTCTTCAGCGTCGCGTTGTAGGGCTGAGCGGCCTTCTTCGCGTCGAACACCGGGATGCCCTTGAAGTTGTCCGCCGGGACGGCCGGCGTGTAGGTGCAGCCGGCCGCGAGAGGGGCGGCGGGCTCCGCGGCTCCGGCGGCCGGGACGGACAGAGCGAGCGGCACGAGGGTCGCGGCAGCGGTGAGCAGTGCCCAGGACTTGCGCTTCATATGGCAACCTTCCCAAACGGTTTGGCGAGGACCTGCCATACATGCCCACTCCCCCGACGGCCACACCCCGCCATTCGCCCGCCTGGCCCTTGCACCCACCCTCGCCCACGCGATCCGGCAGCGGCGGACGTTCTCAGCGCCTGCTCAGCCGCGGCTCATCGCCGACCAAGGTGCGCGTCCGAGCATCGTCGCCATGATGGCACCATCGAGGTCACGGGCAGCCGCGCGCAGGCGGCGGCGGACGAGGCGACTCTGGCGGGCGGTGGCAGTGGTGGTGGCGTTCTCGGCACTCGGGTCGTGGCTGGTCTTCAACCACCCCGCGACCGGCACCCCGGTCAGCACCGCCGCCGCGGCCGTGTCCCCACCCTCACCCTCACCGAGCAGTGCAGCCACGGCCGCGGCCGAAACAGCCCCGCCCACCACCACGGCCGCTGGCACCGCCGAGGCGCTCGCGGACGCGGTCGACGCCCCCGGCGGCCACTTCGCCGTCACCGTCGCCGACCCCGCGTCCGGCGCGGAGGCGACCTACGGGACGGACAGCTTCGTCACCGCGTCGATCGTCAAGGTCGACATCCTGGCCGCGCTGCTCCTGCAGACCGGCGGCGAGCTGACGGACGATCAGAGGTCCGCCGCCGCGCTGATGATCGAGCAGAGCGACAACGACGCCGCGACGGCCCTGTTCCAGGCGGCGGGCGGCGCGACCGGGCTGGACCAGGCGAACGCCACGTTCGGTCTGACCGCGACGGTCGCCGGCACGGACGGCTACTGGGGCCTGACGTCGACCACCGCCGCCGACCAGGTGCGGCTGCTGCGGGCGGTGTTCACCGACGACTCGCCGCTGGACGCGGCCTCCCGCGGTTACCTCGGGCAGTTGATGGGCCGGGTCGTGGACGGCCAGGGCTGGGGCGTCTCGGCGGCGGACCAGGGCGGCGCGGTCGAACTGAAGAACGGCTGGCTGCCCCGGACCAGCACCGGCCTCTGGGTGGTCAACAGCATCGGCCGCGTCCAGTACGACGGCCGGGACCTGCTGGTGTCGGTGCTCAGCGACGGCTCGACCACCCAGGACGAGGGCGTCGCCCTGGTCGAGTCGGTCGCCTCGGCCGCAGTCCGGGTGTTCACCGCCTCGGGGAGCACCTCCCCGCAGCCGTGACCCGGCTCAGCGCGAGCCCCACCGGGCGACCTCCGCTTCGACCTGCGCGGCCTCCATGGCTCGGCCCCGGGCGGCACAGCAACTCGGCCTGGCCGCTCAGGGTGGCGAGGAAAGCGGGCAGGCAGAGCTCCGACGAGGCCGCGCTGGGCACGAACTATCTTATCCCGAACGCCAGTTGAGGACATTCCGGCGGCTGGCCGACTGCACCGTCCGGTGCGTCCGGGTCCACCGGCCCGGCTTGACCGGGAATCTGATTAGGTGCCATATTAGTTCTCGTGACCCAGCCTCCCGAGATCGGATCCGGCGCGCCCACGCTCGACCAGGCCCGCCGCCAGATCGCCCGCTACGGCCTCACGGCCGATCCGCAGGCGGTGCTGGTCGCGGCGCGGCTGATGGCGGCCGGCGCCCGGATCGGTCAGGCCGGCGAGGTGCACTTCGGTCGCTTCGGCCTCTCGACCGGCCGTTACCGACTGCTGTCCGACCTGGAGGACCACGGCGGCGAGAAGTCACCCTCGCAGCTCGCGCAGAGCCTCGGCGTCTCCCGCGCGACCGTGACCGGCCTGGTCGACGGCTTGGAACGCGAGGGCCTGGTGGCCCGGCGGCCGTCCACCGAGGACGGGCGCGGCAACGTGGTGATCCTCACCGCACGCGGCGCCGACAAGCTGCGCGACCTGGCGCCGGAGCACTTCGACCGGATGCAGGGCCTGGTCAGCGGACTCACCCAGGAGGAACGCGCCACCTTCCTCGACCTCCTGGCCCGCGTGGTGGCGGGCATCGACGCACTCACCCGGGACTGACCCAGCCAGGCGGGCCGCTGCACGGCCCGCCTTCCTTACGCCCACATAGTTAGCTACCTAAGCATATTCACATTGCCAGAGAGGAAGACCCATGGCCAAGAAAGCCCCCGGCGCTCCCCCGCCCTTCGTCCTGTGGCGCGAGGTACTGGTCGCCTACGCCATGCCCGCCGTGTCGGCTGGTGTCGGCGGATTCATCACCCGGCAGCCGGAGTTGGTGATCGCGGCGTTCACCACCATCGGCGGCACCTCCGCCCTGGTGGCCGCCGCACTCGGCGCCACGCTGCAGCGCCGCCCCGTCCGCGCCCGGGCCCCCCGCACTCCGCGCGCGCTCGCCGCCGCCGTGCTCGGCCTGCTCGCCGCAGCACTCGCCCTCGCCGTCGGACTCGCCGCCGCCCGCTGGCTACCGCACCTCCCGCACCTCGCCCACAGCCCGTGGCCACGCCGACTCCCGATCGACCTGCCGATCTCCTCGACCCTCGCAGCCACCATCACCACCTGGCGCTGGCGCGGCAGCCGCAAGCCGGACCACCGGCACCCCACCGCACCCGCATCCCACCCCGCATCCCACCCCGGGTTCCGACCCGAGCCCGCACCCGAGTTCCGGCCCGAGTTCCGCCGCGAGTTCAGCCCCGACTCCCGCCCCTGATCCCACGTCGAACCCCGTCGCCGATCCCATCCCGCCCCCGCCCCGAACCCCTCCCCACATCGCGCCCCCAACTCGTTCCCGAACCCCGTTCCGAAAGGCATACATCGTGATCGTCATCATGGGCGCCGGCGGCGCCACCGGCGGTGCCACCCTGCGCAGCCTCGCCGCCCTGGGCGTGCCGACCCGCGCCCTGAGCCGCGAGCCGGCCCGGCTGGCGGCCGCGCTCGACTCGCAGACGCTCCGTCAGACCGCGACCGTCCCGGCCGATGCCGCCGATCCGGAGTCCCTGCGGGCGGCCTTCCACGGGGCGCAGCAGGTGTTCCTCACCATGGCCAACGGGCCGCACCAGGTCCGGTACGAGCTGAACGCGATCGAGGCGGCGGTCGACTGCGGCGTGCAGCACATCGTCAAGGTCTCGGCGCCCGCCGCCGAGCCGGACTCGCCCGTCGCGGTCTCCCGCGGGCACCACCTGATCGAGGAACGGCTGCGCTCGACCGGCATCACCGCCACCGTGCTGCGACCGTACGCGTTCATGCAGAAGCTGCTGCTCCTGGCACCCGGCATCGCGGCCGCCGGGCTGGTGCACGGCGCGATGGGCGGGGCGCGGTGCAACTACGTGGACGTCCGCGACATCGGGGATGCGGGGGCCGCGGTCCTCACCCTGCCGGAGCTGGCCGGCGGTACGTACGCGCTCACCGGCGGACGGGCCTTCAGCTACCCGGAACTCACCGCGCTGCTGGGCGAGTTGATCGGCCGACCGATCCGCTACCTGGACCTCGGACCGGCCGAGCTGCACGCCCACCTGGTGGGCCAGGCCGGGATGCCGGACTGGCTGGCGGGCCACGTGGTGGAGATCCAGCAGTTGGCGGTGGCCCGCCCGGAGACGCCGGACGACGCCTTCCTCCGCCTCACCGGGCGCGCCCCTCGCACCTTGGAGGCCTTCCTCGGCGAGAACCTGCACCACTTCCACTGACCCTCGATCAGCACGGCGGGCCGGACCTCCCGGGACACCGGACGTCCGGCCCGTCAGCCGCGGTCAGCCAGATCGGCCGGATCGGCCGGCTCCGCCAGCACCCCGCGCGCCAGCTCGTGCAGCTCGGCCACCAGCTCCGCGTACCGCGCGTCCGAGACGTACTGCCGCTCCTCCGCGTGGTGCACGAACGCGCCGATCGGCCACAGCGGGGAGCCCGGGTCGTAGGCGATCAGCAGGCAGTGGATCCGCCACGCCGCGCCCTCGGGGCTCAGCCGACCCGCCAGCAGGTCCTCCAACGCGTACCGGGCCTGCGCCCACTCGCACTCCTGCGAACTGACGGGCAGTCGCAGGGCCGGGCCCAACTCCTCGGCCACCGCGGCGAGCAGGCGCCGCGCCTCCAGGTGGTCCCACTCGGGCAGCACCGCGAGCTCCCACAGGGTCGGCGCGTCCGCCCCGCCGACCAGCGCGGCCCGGGCCGCCGACACCGCCACCGCGGCATCCCGCACGCCGTCCGCGCCGTCCTCGATCAGCAGGCGGCGCACCGGCTTCAGCGCTTCGTCCAGGTCCATGCGCGGGAGCGTAGCCACCGACTCCCACCTGCGGCGACGGGTTTTCCGACCCGAAACGCCGTCAGCCCGACGACTGGCCCCGAGCCGGCGGCCAAGGCCGACCGACCACCCGAAGCCTGACCCGCCGTCACACTCCCCGGGCCCCGTACGCGCCGACCGGCCGCAGGGCCCGTGACCAGGGCACTTGACCGGGCGATCACGCAGTGCCTGAATGAGGCCCGCCCACGGCATCACACAGCCGTACGAGGGCGTGTGTCGCCATGGTTCGGAGTCGTCATGTCGTCGTTGTCGTACCGGGAGTGGTACCGCCCGAGCCCGCACCTTCCCGGGGCGATCGTCGGTACCGTGGCCTGCCTGACCCCGGCCTTCGCGCCGCTGCCGTTCTGGGTGCAGGCGGTCTTCGACGTGCCGGCCGCGGCTTTCGCCACCTGGACGCTCCACCTGGCGCTGCGGATCCATCCCGCGCTGCGGGCCGACGCCACCGGGCCGGGTCTGGTGCTGATCGCCCCGGGGTCCCTGCTGCGGCCGCGGCGCCTGACCGTCCAGTGGAGCCGGATCGAGGAGATCCGGGTGGTCGAGCAGTTCGAGGACGCCGTCCCGGTGCCCTGCCTGGAGATCGTCCGGAACGACGCCGTGGCGGCGCCGGAGCCGTTCGCCCGCGGCGCGGCTGCCGGGTACGTCCGGCACGCCGTCCGCGGCTGGCTCCCGGACCGGGCCGAGCTGGAGCGGATCGCGGGTCTCGCCGAGCCGGGCATCCGGTTCGCGGAGGCGGTGCCGCCGGCGATCGCCCGGGCGGAGCAGAACCGGCAGACCGACCGCGACGACGCGTCGCCCACCGCCGCCGACCCGCGTTTCCTGCTGGGCCTTTGGCGGTACGGATTCGGCCTGTTCGGCTGGCTCCTGCTGTCCGCGACGCTGCTGGGCTCCACGGTGCCGGACCTCGAGGCCCACCTCGGTGCGGGCCGTCCGGGCGTCTGGACCGCGGAGCCTGAGTACTGCGCCAAGGGCGCCTGCCACGTCCACGGGGACTTCGTCTCGGACGACGGCCGCGTGGTACGCACCGACCTGGCCCTGCGCGGCGACGACTCGCTGTACCCGGCCGGCTTCCAGGTCCGCGCGCGGGACGCGGGCTCGCACGACTACGTGTACCCGCCAGGCGGCCTCGGCAACGACTGGCCGGCGAACGCCCTGCTCACCCTCCTCGCCGCGCTGCCGCTCGCCTTCTGGACCTGGCGGGTCCCGGTCCGCGCGGCCCGCCGCTCCGCGGAACTCGAAGCGGCGCCGTACCTGTAGCCGCGCTGCACCCGTAGCCGTGCCGTACCTGTTGCGGCCGCACGGCCGAGGCCGCCACCCGCACACTGCGGGTGGCGGCCTCTCAGCGTGTGCCGGATCGTCAGCCCTTGAACGCGGTGGTGCCGTTCGGGGTGCCGAGGCCGGTGGGGCCGTCGTAGCCGGCGCCGGCCTTGCACAGGTAGGCCGGGGAGCAGGAGCCGTTGGAGCCGGTGGTCACGTCGAACAGCGACGTGGTGTGGGCGTAGGGGAACGAGGCCGGGCTGGAGCCGCTGCTCGGGGTGCCGGCCAGGGCGTAGACGCCCGCGATGATCGGGGCGGAGGCGCTGGTGCCGCCGTAGACGGCCCAGCCGCTGCCGCCGTAGGTCTGGTAGACGGCGACGCCGGTGGCCGGGTCGGCGACCGCGGAGACGTCGGCGATGGTGCGCTTGCTGCAGCCGGTGTCCTTCTGCCAGCTCGGCTTGGCGTCGTACTTGGAGCAGCCGGAGCCGGTGCCCTCGGTGGAGTTGGTGAGCCAGACGCTCTCCGACCAGCCGCGGGTGCTGGAGTCCTTCTTCAGCGCGGTGCCGCCGACCGCGGTCACGTACCGGGAGGCCGCCGGGTACTGGGCGCCGTAGGCGGAGTCGCCGGAGGAGACGGTGATGGCGACGCCCGGGTGGTTGAAGTAGGAGCTGTCGTAGGAGGTGTCGGCGGAGGACTCGGAGCCGCCGTAGCTGTTGGAGACGAACTTGGCCCCGAGGTTGACCGCGGTGTTCACGGAGGTGCCGAGGTTGGCCATGGTGGCGCTGCTGGCCTCCACCAGGATGATCTTCGCGTTGGGGGCGATCGCGGAGACCATGTCGAGGTCGAGCGAGATCTCGCCCGCCCAGCCGGTGTTGTTCGCCGGGAGCGAGCTGCCGCCGGTCTGGTTGACCTGCTTGAAGCAGCCGCTGGCCTTGGTGCAGGCGGGCAGGCCGTACTGGGCGCGGTAGGTGGCCATGTCCGACTCGGCGTTCGGGTCGTTGTAGGCGTCCACGATCGCGATGGTCATCCCCGCGCCGCCGTTCGCGGCCAGCTTGTACGCGCTGCGCAGGTCGGCCGGACCGTAGCCGGACGGGGTCGCGTTCGGGGTGACTCCGAGCGGCTGGACGGTCTCCACCGTGCTGGTCACACGCAGCGCGTGACAGGCCATGGTGTCGCCCTTGGCGAGCGTGTCGCACGCCTTGACCCAGGACGTGCCGTCCTTGGAGTGGACCTCCGGCCCGGCGGCCGCGCCCGCCGGTCCTGCGGTGGCGAAGGCGGACAGAGCGAGGGCGGCGGCCCCCGCGACGGCGAGGGCCGTGCGGCGGGTTGCGGCGACGGAAGTGCGCATGGGGGATTGCCTCCTGTGGCTGGGGTGACCGGAAGCGGTGCACGCCGAGCCGCGCGGGCGGATGGGTGTCCGGGCGCGCGGCGGGGCAGGCTCGACGGCGGGGATCTGGGGCCGCCGCCGGGCCGGGCGGGTCCGTGGAACCTCGGGACTGGCGTTCGACGCTATCCGGGCATGCTCATGCCCAACAAGAAGTCCGCAGGAATCCGAACCAGCCTTTTACCCCGCCCCGCTGACCCTTTGTCAGTCGACGCCGCTTCGCTCGAGGAGTCTTTGCCTCCGTTTCCCCGGTCCCCTCCCCCGCCCTCCTACCGGGTGTCGCCGGTCCAGTCCCACCGCAGCGGGTTCCCGGGCCGGGGCCGGTAGCGGGAGCGCCCGCCGGCGCCGAAGCGGCCGAGTTCGGTGGAGAGCGCGGTGCCGCCGACGAGCAGCTCGGTGGTCCAGCCGGTGACGTCCAGCAGCAGCCCGTCCAACGGTCCACCGCACAGCTCGCGGTAGGTCCGGCCCGGCCGCGGCCCCGGATCGTCGTGGTCCGCGCCGTAGACCCGGCCCCTCAGCAGCTCCTCGTCGTCCATACCGGCCACCCTCGCAGCCGCCACCGACATCCCCCGGCCGGGCCGCCGCCCTCACCCCGCTAGTCGGCCGGCGTCCAGAGCCGCAGCTTCTCGGGGTTGCGGACCACCCAGATCCGGGTCGCCCGGCCGCCCGCGGTGGCGAAGGCGGCCACCGTGGCGGTCACGCCGCCGAGTTGGGCCACCAGTCCGGGCGCACCGGCCACCGTGCACTCCAGCAGGCGCAGCCCGGGTGCCTTGTCGGCGATCGCGATCATGTACTGCGCGATCCGGGCGCCGCCCTCGACCGGCCGCAGCACGGTGCCGACCAGGCCGCCGCCGTCCGCCGTCATCACCGCGTCCGGGTCCAGCACGCCGACCAGCGCCGCGATGTTCCTGGCCTCCCACGCCTCCTTGACGTGCCGCACCACCTCGGCCTGCCCGACCGTCGAAGTCCCTTGCCCGGCCGCCGAAGTCCCTTGCCCCGCAGCCGACTTCGCGGCCCGCACCCGGCGGCGGCCGGAGCTGGCCAGCTCCCGGCAGGCGCCCGGCGTCCGGCCCACGATGGTGGAGATCTCGGGGAACGAGTACCGGAACACGTCGTGCAGCACGAACGCCACCCGCTCGGCGGGCGTCATCGTCTCCAGCACCACCAGGAACGCCATCGTCACCGACTCGTCCAGGGTGATCTGGTCGGCCGGGTCAGCCGCGGGGAGCCGTCCGGCCCACTCCCCGCGGTCGGGCACCGGCTCCGGCAGCCACTCCCCCACGTACCGCTCGCGCCGGACCCGCGCCGAGCCGAGCACGTCCAGGCAGATCCGCCCGGTCACGGTCGTCAGCCACGCGCCGGGCGACGCGACGGCCTCCCGCTTGCCCGCCGGCTGCGCGAACCACCGGGTGTAGGCCTCCTGCACGGCATCCTCCGCCTCGGTCACCGACCCCAGCAACCGGTAGGCCACGTTGACCAGTTGACGCCGTTCCCCCGGCCCCGCGCCGACCGTCCCGCTCCCCGACACCGCTCCCCCTCCGGCCCCGCCTTGCACTTCGCGGGGCTACGTCGTCGAACGGGTGAGACCTTATCGATCACCTGCCTCCGGGCGGACAAGGGGACTGCACCGTGACCACCCAGACCACCACCTCGTACCGCACCTCGGACCGCGCCGCGACCTTCCTGCGCACGTCGGTCGCGCTGCAGACCCTCGCCATCTTCTTCCAGGCCGTCACCGCCGGCGTGCTGCTCGCCTCCTCCCACGGCGAACTCCTGCACGGCATCGGCGCCCGCGTGATGTACGGCGCCTCCATGCTCTACGTCCTCGCCGCCGTCCTCGCCTGGCGTCCGGGCGGCGGCTCCCCCCGCCCGATCGCCCACGCCGTCGGCTTCCTCACCCTCGCGTCCGTCCAGGTCGTCCTGGGCATCGCCCACGTCCCGTCGGTCCACGTCCCGCTCGGCGTCACCATGTTCGGCCTCAGCATCCTGGACCTGGCCCGGCAGAGCGCCCGCACGCCCCGCCGCTAACAACCCGTCACCGGGTGGGGACGCTCGCGCGCGCCAGGACGGACAGCTCGAACGGCCGCAGCGCGTCGCCGCGTTCCCACTCCGCGGGCGCGATCGCCTCCCGCTGGCCGACGTACTCGACGGGCTGCAGCCGGTGTGCACGCAGCAGCCCGTCCATCTCCTCGACCCCGAGGAAGGTCCGCCACGGCTCGCCCTGCTCCGCGGCCGCCGCCATCACCTGCTCCGCGTAGGCCTGCCCGGCCTCGTCGCGCTGCCCCTCCGGGAGCAGGTGCTCCACGACGATCTCGGTACCGGGCGCGAAGCCGCCGACGGCCGCCAGCGTCCGCCCGACCGCCTCCCGGCTCAGGTACATCGTCACGCCGAGCCAACTCACCAGCGCGGGCCGCTCCGGATCGAAGCCCGCCCCCACCAGGCGCTCCCCCAGGACCGCGGCGCCTTCCCGCTCGAAGTCGACGGGGACGAAGCCCACCGACGACGGCACCTGAACCCCCGCGTCGGCCAGCGCCGCCCGCTTCCACTCCTGCATCCCGGGCCGGTCGACCTCGAACACCCGGACCCGATCCCCCCACGGTGACCGGAACCCGAAGGAGTCCAGCCCCGCCCCGAGCACCACGTACTGCTCGACGCCCCGCCCCACCGCCTCCGCCAGCCGGTCCTCGGTGTACCGGCTCCGGGTGACGGCCGTCGCCCGCGCCCCCGCCAGCACGGGATGCGCACCGTACGCCCGGTGGTACCCGAGCAGTTCCTCGGCCCGCTCCCCCAGCAGCGGCTGGGCCAGCGGGTCGACCAGGATCGAAGGGGTGCCGTCCACGAGGAGGTGCGCCGCACGCGCGGCGGCCGCCATGAGAGCCGTCCGGCTCGGCTGTCCGTTGTTCGCCATGACGCCGAACATTAACGGCAATTTCTGACACTATATCACAAAATGGTCAATTCCTGAAGCACCCTCAGATCCCGATCCGGCCACGAGCCGTTCGACCGCGCCCGCGGGGCTCACGCGGGGGGCTGGTCCAGCAGGGCGCAGACGAAGTCCTCCTCGACGGCGCGCAGGTGGGCCAGCAGGTCGGGGTTGCTCCGCTCGTTGACCTGCGCGGTGAGGGAGACGGTGACACTGCGGCGGCCGTCCGGGGTGCCGGCGCCGAACTGGGTGTAGCCGGCGGTGTTGCCCGTGTGGCCGTACACCACACCGCAGCGGGTGGTGTACTCGAAGATCGCCAGCCCGGCGCGGTTGGCCCCGGGACCCGCGGGCTCGGAGCTGCCCGCGACGAAGGCGCGCTGCTGCTCACGGGTGGCGTCGCTGATCAGCGGCCCGCCCGCGTACCCGGCCGCGAAGGCGCTGAAGTCCTTCGGCGTGGACACGATGCCGCCGGACGCCCAGGCGCCGGAGGCGCCGAACTGGGTGCTGACGTCCTCGGGCGCGGTGTTCGGACGGACGGCGTAGCCGTGCAGGTAGGGCGTGGGCAGCAGGTAGCCGGACGGCAGGCTGGTCCGGGTCAGGCCCAGTTGCCGGTAGACCTCCGAGTCCAGCAGGTCCTCGTAGCGCTGACCGGTCGCGGCCTCGGCCATCAGGGCGACGGCGATGTTGTCGGAGTTGGAGTAGTGGTACCGCGAACCGGGGTCGAACTCCAGCGGCTTCTCCGCGACGAAATCGAGCAGGTGCCGGGAGTCGAACACCCGGTGCGGGTCGGCGAGGAGCAGCTCGACGAAGTCGGGCGAGTTGCTGTAGTCCGGCAGCCCGCTGGTGTGGTTGAGCAGCTGACGCAGCGTCACCGCGCCCCAGGCGGCGGGCAGCGAGGGCAGCCGGTCGGCGAGGGTGTCGTCCAGGCCGAGCAGGCCGCAGTCGACCAGGCGCAGTGCGACCGCGCCGCTGAACGCCTTCGCGGCGCTCGCCAGCCGCATGTGGTCGCCCGGCTGCGGCGGCCGCCCGGTACCCACCTCCGCCACCCCGGCGCGGTACACCCGCAGGTGCTCACCGTCGCGGAGCACCGCGATCGCCCCGGGCGGCCCGTCCGGCCGGTCCACCAGTTCCTGCAGGCGGGCCCGCAGCGCGCGGTCGCCGTCCCCGTGCGACCGCGCGGCGGCGGGCCCGGCGGGCACCAGCGCCAGCGCGGCAGCGGCGGCGAGCAGCGCGGTGACCGCGTGCCCACCGCGACGGGTCAGCGGAGAACGGCGCGAGCGCAGCGACACAGAAACCCTCCGAACGACGAGTCGGCGGCGCGACCGATCGCCGCCCCGGCTGCAAGGCATCACCCACCGACAACGCCCGGAAACAGCACCGGCCCACCCGTGACCCACCTGGCCGAGCGCACACCTGAAACTCCTTCAGATACCTGTCCGGCCACGGCTGTACGGGTAGGCCTCTTCACGGTCACCTCGAACCTGGCCTGCGGGCGCTCGGGAGAGACGTTCTCCGCTGACGTCGTGGCCGCCGCGATGATCGACCGCCTGGTTCGCCACGCCCACGTCCTTACTCTCGCCAGCGACACCTACCGCAACCGCCGGTGCCGCGAACTCCTCGCACATGACAAGCGCGCACACCACGACTGAACGGGCCGATGCCTGCGCCTACGTTCTGACAGCGTTCAGCCGCCACCACGAGCTGTCCCGCTCCAGCTCCTCCAGATCTCGAGCCCTCTGTTCGACGTGGTCGACGAACTCGGCCGGCAGCCTGACGCCGTGGTCGAGGACGTAGTGAGCGAGCCCTTCCGGCCAGAGGTAGTAGCCATCGGTGAGATCACGGGACCCGTTGGAGCGCGAACACAGCCGGCACCTCGACGCTCCCATCCAGGACGCGGCCACCTGCCCGTGGTCCAGATAGTCCGCGATCCACAACCGTTCCTGCCGCTTCAGGACGGTGGCTGCAGCCAGCGCCGTGCCGCAGCGAGATTCACCTCGATGTCATCGCTCCAGGAGCAGACCTCCAGCCATGAGAGGTAGCCGCCTTGCGCGAAGACCAGGACCTCACCAGGGCACTCGCCGGTCTCGGTGAACAGCTGCATGTCGGCAGCCACGACAGTGCCGAGCCCCGTCGGCGCGGGCTCCACCGCGTCGGCGTCGAGCTCGAAGTAGGCACTGCCGCACCCGCACGTACAACGCGATTGCACCCTCAGTCGGGGCACCTGCCGTCGGAGGGCGACGTGAGCGGGCTCGTCCGGGTTCAGGACGAGGTCAAGCACGTCGGCTACATCCTCGGGCAGGCTGTCAGTCATACCGCCACCGTAGCTGACCAGCGGCTTTAAGCTTCGACCAATTCCGGGTCCGTCGACCCGGACCTCACAGGTCCAGGGCAGGCCGAGGTCGGCCGCGGCGAGGTTTGCCGATGTCACGCTTGACCAGCAACCAGACGCCATCGGTCGGGTTGGGTCCGGAGCATAAGTGGGCAGCTGGAACACCGTGAGCCACTCCGCGTTCGCTACCTGCTCACGTTCGACGCGGACCTGCCCGTTGACCCCTTGCTTGCGTGTGGCCACGCCTTCATAAGCCGTCCTCGCGGGGAAATGCCGCCCGGCGGCTACGGCCGGCCGCGCTGGCATCGGCTCAGAGGTTCTGCAGGTAGGCGCGGTGGACGGTGTATGCGGCGTCGCGTGGGGTCGGGTGGAGGAGGACGTCGTCGGTGGCGGCGTCGGCGATGAAGTAGCCCTCGTAGACGGCGACCCAGCCTTCGCCGAGGCCGGCCAGGCCGCGTTCGACCCAGCCGGGTTCGCGGGTGTCGCCGGTGACCAGGTAGACGTCCGGGTGGCCGGACCAGCCTTCGAGGGCCCAGCCGTCGCCGAAGACGCGCGGGTCGAGCGGGATGCGGAGCTCGACCGAGCCGGGGACTCCGCGCAGTTGCGGGTGCTGAGGCACCGTCACCGCCGCGTGCTCGTCCTCCGCGGACGGGAGGGCGTCGGCCTGCTGCGCCCGGTGCTGGTCGACCAGGTCGCGCAGCCGGCCGGCGCCCTCGTCGGAGGGGTTCGGCGCTCCTCCCCGGGACGAAACGGCCTCGGTCACCGGGGCCTGGGTTTCCACCCGCGGTCGAACGGCACCGGACAACGAACGGTCGGCCAGGCCCTGCGTTTCCACCCGCGGCTGAACATGGTCGGCCAGGCCCTGGGTTTCCGCCCGGGACGGAACGGCTTCCGCCTCGGGGCCGGCGGCAACAGTGCCGGAATCCCCGCGCGGCTCGACCCGGCCGTCCACACCGTCCCCCTGGTGCGGGAGCGGGCGAGCCACCGGGGTCTGAGCTTCGCCTCGCGGGGGAACGGCACGCGAGGCGGCAGGATCGACCGCGCGGCGCAGCACGGTCGTGACGGCGGACACCGCCGGGGCCGTTTCGTCCCGGGGAGGAATCTCGGGCTCGGCCGGGTGCCGGTCGCTCTCGTGGTGGGCCGTCAGGATGCGTTCGGCGAGTTCGTGGTGGCGGGCGAAGTAGCGCTCGGCGGCTTGGCGGAGGTCGTCCAGGGCCTGTTCGGCGAGGGCGTGGTCGTCGTTGCGGACCGCGCGTTCGAGCTGGAGCAGGTAGACCAGGTCGTGCTGGCGCAGCTTTCCGCCGAGGGCGAGCAGTTCCTCGGTGTCGGCGCTCACGGGGAAGTCGCCGGGCAGCGGGGGTTCCCGGCGGGAGGCGTCGGCGGCGCGGGTGAGGGCCTTGGAGCGGCGGTCGCGCTCGCCCTGCCGCTCGCGCTCGCGTTGCCGGTCGGCCTTGGACGAGCACGCCTTCGAGCAGTACTTCGGCCGGCGTCCGCGGCCGCCCCAGACCAGTTCGATGCCGCACACCTGGCACGCCGACGCGTCGGCCACGCTCGGCTCCGGCACGGCGGAGGCGTTCACGGTGTTCCTGCCCGGGGAGAAAGTCACGGCGTGGATGCTAACGGGGGGCTGCACCGCGTTCTCCCCCGGGGGGAATCCCGGGCCCCGCCCCCCACCATCCGCCTCGCGCACCGGCGTCGCGGGGCGACATGACGACGGCCGGCCAGGAAGGAGGCGCACCAGCGGGTGCGCGGGATCCTGCCGGGCCGGCCGTCGTCGAGGGGTCAGTCCCCGAGGGAGGCGTAGAACTCCTCGAAGGAGAGCTTGCCGTCGCCGTTGGCGTCCCGCCGGGCGATGATGGCCTGCGCGACGGTCTCGGTGACGTTGAAGTCGCCGAGCTGCGCCATGACCGCCTTGTGCTCGGCCGCGGTGATCCGGCCGTCGCCGTCGAGGTCGAGTCGCGCGAACGCCTGCCGGGCCTCGTCGATGTCCGCCATGTGGGTCCACCCCTTTCTGGTGCTTTTCTGGGCGCGGCCACAATAGCCGCCACCGCGTGCTACTTGTAACGGCGGCCGCCTCCTCCGCCGCCGCGCCCGGGTCATCGGGGCAGGTCACTCGCCCGGTCGTCGCCGCTGGCTGCGGGTACCGCCGACGATTTGACTGGTCGCCAGTTGCCGGCCGGTCCCGGTCGGCCCGAGGAAGTCACGAGGAGTCAAGGTGTTGCGAAGCTCTGCGGTGGCGGCCGCCGTCGCCCTGCTGTTCTCGGTCGCGCCGACCACGGCCCATGCGCAGGCTTCCGCGCCCCCGGACCGGACGGGCCTGTCCGTGTCGCCGATCCCGATCGGGGTTCCGATCGTGCTGCTCTTCGTCCCCGCCGCGTTGATCTTCATCCCCGCCCTCGTCGGCGAACTGCCGCGCCCCACCGGCCCCGCCCCCGCCTGACACCTGACACCTGACACCTACACTCGCCCGTATGGCATGCCGCATCAGTGAGTTGGTCCTGGACTGCGCCGACCCCGAGCGCCTCGCCGCCTTCTGGAGCGAGGTGCTCGGCTACGTGGAGATCGGACGTGAGCCGGACGGAAGCATCGAGATCGGTCCGCCGGACGTCGGGTTCGGCGGGCCGTTGCCGACCCTGGTGCTGAGTCCGAGCAGTGACCCGCGCCGCGGGAAGCTCCCCCTGCACCTGGACGTGAGCCCCACCGACCGTGACCAGCACGCCGAGCTGGAACGCCTCCTCGCCCTCGGCGCCCGCCCCGCAGACGTGGGCCAGACCGGCGAAGAACCCTGGCACGTCCTCGCCGACCCGGAGGGCAACGAGTTCTGCCTGCTCCGGTCCCGCATCGCCGCGGTCTGACGACCGCCGCGTGGCGGTACGCCCGGTGTGTGTTCACCGGTCGTACCGCCACGGGGAGGTGAGGGAGTGTCAGGCGACGTTGACCGCGCTCCAGGCGGCGGCGATGGCCTTGTACTCGGTGCTGGTGCTGCCGTAGAGGTCGCGGGCCGCGTTCAGGGAGGCGAGTCGGGCGCCCTTGTAGTCGGTGGTGGAGGTCATGTAGACGGTGAGGGCGCGGTACCAGATGGCGGCGACCTTCTGGTTGCCGATGCCGGCGACGGTGGAGCCGTTGCAGGTCGGCGAGTTGTAGCTGACGCCGTTGAGGGTCTTGGCGCCGCTGCCCTCGCTGGCGAGGTAGAACCAGTGGTTGCCGACGCCGGAGGAGTTGTGGACGTCCAGCCGGCCGACCGACTTGCTCCAGCAGTCCGCGGAGCTGCCGTCGAGCGAGGGCTTGTCGAAGCGGCGCAGCCACGGCGGGGTGGACTGGTCGGAGAACAGGTAGTCGCCCTTGTCGACGGCGTTGTTGGCGTAGAACTCGACCATGGTGCCGAAGATGTCGCTGGTGGACTCGTTGAGGCCGCCGGACTCGCCGCTGTAGCGGAGGTTGGCGGTGGCGCTGGTGACGCCGTGGGTCATCTCGTGGCCCATGGTGTCGAGGTCGACCTGCTCGGGGTCGGTGGTGCCGTTGCCGTCACCGGTCATCATGCAGAAGCAGGTGTCGGACCACTGGGCGTTGTCCCAGTTGGTGCCGACGTGCACGAAGACGGTGGCGCCCTTGCCGTCGTTCTTGATGCCGCTGCGGCCGAAGGTGTTCTTGTAGTAGTCGTACGTCCAGGCGGTGTTGGCGTGGGCGTCGACGGCGGCGGTGGCGCGGTCGGTGGAGAACTTCTTCCCGTCGCCCCAGACGTTGTCGGCGTCGGTGTAGAGGGTGCCCGAGGTCGCCTTGATGCTGCTGGCCGACAGGTTGTGGGCGTCCTTGGTGGTGTGGCCGCGGACCGGGTCGATCAGCGCGTAGGTGCCGTTCGCCTGCAGGGTGGTGGCGATGCTGATGTCGCCGGTGTACTCGGAGTGGCCGGTGCCGGTGGCCTGGTGCTCGGAGTCGTAGGCGTCGATGGCCTCGCCGGTGGTGGCGTCGGTGACGACGACCCGGCCGCTGGGCTGGCCCTGCTTGCCGGTGCCGCTGACAGTGGTCTGCCAGGCCAGGCGGGCGGTGCCGTCGGCCGCCCAGATGACGAGCTCGGGGGTGGAGGTGGCGTCGGCTATGCCGGGGGCCTCGCTCAGCGCGCGGGCGGCGCTGGTCTGGGCCGGCACGGCGGGGCTGGTGGTCTTGACGGCCGGGTTGTGGCCCTTGGCGCGGGAGCTGTCCTTGAGCTTGCCGCGGGCGTCCTGATGGACCACCAGGTCGCCGCCGATGACGGCCAGCCCCTGGTAGGTGCGGTCGAAGCGGACGTGCTGGGTGCCGTCCGCGTCGATGACGACGTCCTTGACCTTGAGGTCCTGGCCGGCGCCGTAGCCGAACTGGTCGGCGTTGTGGGAGACGTTGGCCTTGGCCTTGGCGATCGCCGCGTCCCGGCCGACGGCGGCGGTGGCGGTGCCGCACTGGACGGCGGTGGCGACGAGGGCGGCAGTGGCAGCCAGCGCGCCGGCCGTGAGGGTGCGGCGGCGCGAGGAGGAGGTGGGGCTCACTCGGTACTCCAGTCGGGTAGCTGCTGGGTAGCTGAGTGAGAGCTTGACGATGAACAGGCAAACAGTTCTATTAACAGAACGGAACGTGACCAGTTCGTAGCCACACCCCGCCTGACGCAGCGTCGGACGCGGCGTCGGACCGGGCGCGGCCTGCCGGGGTGACGGAGGGTCAGGACGTGGTGACCCGGTAGTTGTAGAGATAGGTGGCGAGCCGCCCGGAGACCGCGTCCAGCGCGTGCATCACGGCGCCGTCGGAGGTGGGCAGGAAGGCCAGCCCCTCGGTCTCGGAGCCGCTCGGCAGCGAGGAGGCCCGGTCGAAGACGTCGGTGACCTGGCCGCTGTCGGGATCGATCCTGTAGATCGACTTGGCGGCGTTGTTGGAGGAGGCGTACAGGCTGCCCTGGTAGATCTTCGCGCCCTGGATGCTGCCGATGACGGTGCTCAGCGGCACGGTCCTGACCAGGTGCAGGTCGGTCAGGCTGTAGACGTTCAGCGCGGGGGTCGGGTTGTACGCCGAGGAGTGGACGTACCCGCGGGCCGCGTCGACGGCGACCCAGGGCGCGCCGTCGGGCTGCACGCTGAGCGGCAGCGGGTAGGCGGTGCCGGTGTAGCCGAGCGTGGCGGCGTCGTAGAGCGCGATGTAGGGGTGCTGGTAGGCGCTGCCGTCCTCGATCGGGACGTACAGCTTGCCGTTGTAGTAGTCGATGTCGCCGATGTGGTTGTCGCCCTGGGCGGCCAGCGCGGCGGGAACGGCGGCCGCGTTGTTCGCCTGGACGCTCTGCTGGTCGAGGCTCACCCGGCTGAGGCCGTACTGCCAGGAGAAGTACCAGGAGGTGCCGTCGGTGGCGATGCCCTGGGAGCGCTGGAAGGCGGTGGTGAGGTAGTACGTCTGCCGGGACGCCTGCGTCCAGGTCTCCGTCGCGGAGGCGTCGGGGACGGTCGCGGTGAGCGCCAGGCCGGCCAGCGCCAGGGCGCCGAGGAGGTGCCGTCGCATGGGTAACTCCACTTTGCCGTGGGTGAGTTGACGCCATGTTCGGGCCGAGGGGTGACCGGCCGGTGGGTTCGCCCTGAACGCGGGCCGTCCAGGACCGACCCGGCCGGTGCGGGGCGGGCGGAGTGCGGCGTTCGGGTGGGTTTCGCTCGGCGGCGGGGTGTGGTGCGCGGTCGGCGGCGCGCGGCGTCCCTAGCGTGGGTGGCTCCGGTTTGTGCGCCCCCTGGAGCGGTGATGGCTTCGTCTTCGTCCGGCGGGTCCGCCCGCGTCGTCGATGGCGGCGGCGCGGACACGCGCAAGCGCGGCAGACTGTGGCGGATCGGCCGGTGGTGCGCGCGGCGCCCGGTGCTGGTGATCGTCCTCTGGCTGGTGGCGCTGGCGGGCGTGCAGATCGCCGACCGGGCCGTGGGCGGCACCTACTCGGACGACTTCTCGTTGCCGGGCACCCAGGCCCAGGAGGGCCGGGACGTGCTGCAGGCGCACGAGCCGGCGGCGGGCGGGACCAACGCCCAGATCGTGCTGCACGACGGCCAGTCGCTCACGGCCTTCCAGTCCCAGGTCGACCAGGCGGTCAGCTCGCTGCAGCACCTCCCGCACGTGCTCTCCGCGCAGAACCCGCTGCCCCCGCCGGGCCAGCCCGTGCCGCCAAGCGGCCCGCTCACCGCCGACGGCACGACCGGGTACATCACCGTGCGCTTCGACTCCGATCCCGGCTCCTTCGGGGCCGCCTACCTGGACCAGGTGGACGCCGCGGTCGCGCCGATGCGGCAGGCCGGGGTGCAGGTGGAGTACGGCGGTCCGCTGGGCGAGTTGGCGCGGCCGCCGGCCGACGACCGCAGCAGCGAGGCGATCGGCTTCGCGGTCGCGATCCTGGTGCTGCTGGCGGGCTTCGGCAGTGTGATCGCGGCGGGGCTGCCGCTGGTCAGCGCGCTGGTGTCGGTGGTCGTCGGCCTCGGCCTGCTGGGGTTGTTGTCGGCACTCACCACCTTCGCGACGGTGGCGCCGACGCTGGCCACGATGATCGGCCTCGGCGTCGGCATCGACTACGCCCTCTTCCTGTTGACCCGTCATCGACAGAACCTGATGGACGGCGCCGATCCGGTCGCCGCGGCCGCGCACGCGGTGGCCACCAGCGGACGGGCGGTGCTGATCTCCGGCTGCACGGTGGTGGTCGCACTGGCCGGCCTGTCGGTCTCGGGCATCTCGTTCATGGCGAAACTGGGCCTGGCCGCCGCGGTCACGGTGATCAGCGCGGTCTGCGGCGCGCTGACCCTGCTGCCCGCGATGATGGGCCTGATCGGCCGCAACATGGACCGCTTCACGGTCCGCACGCCGGTCGCCGAGGGCGACTCGCCGTCGGCCGACTCCGAGCAGGAGGGCGCCGACGACGACGCGGGCGGGATGTGGCACCGCTACGCCCGCCGGGTGGAGCGGCGGCCGTGGTGGTTCCTGATCTCCGGCCTGGTGGTGGTGGGCGTGCTGGCCATCCCGCTGGCGTCGATCCAGCTCGGTCACATCGACGACGGCGCGGACCCGACCTCGTTCACCGACCGGCGCGCGTTCGACCTGATGTCGGAGGCCTTCGGCCCCGGCTCCAACGGCCCGCTCACGGTGGTGGTCGACCAGACCTCGGTCCCCCAGGCGAACCGGGCCGCACTCGCCACCTCGGTCCAGCAGGCGCTGACCGGGGTGCCGAACACCGCCGGCACCCTGCCCCTGCAGACCAGCAGCGACGGCGACGTCCTGTTCACCACCGTCACCCCCGCGCAGGCGCCGCAGGACCAGAAGACCACCGACCTGGTCGGCCACCTCTCCGACACGGTGCTGCCGGCCGCGGTCGCGGGCACCGGCGCGACCACCTACGTGACCGGCACCACCGCGGCCCAGGTCGACTTCCTGGACATCGTGGCGAGCCGGCTGGTGCCGATCATCGCGGTGGTCGTCGGCCTGGCGTTCCTGATCATCCTGGCGGTCTTCCGGGCGCCGCTGGTCGCGCTGAAGGCCGCGGTCCTGAACCTGGTGTCGATCGCCGCCTCGTACGGCGTGCTGGTCGCGGTCTTCCAGTGGGGCTGGGGCGGGCCGGCGCTCGGGGTGGCGGGGAAGGTCCCGATCGAGAGCTACGTGCCGATGATGATGTTCGCGATCGTCTTCGGCCTGAGCATGGACTACGAGGTCTTCCTGCTCTCCCGGGTGCACGAGAACTGGATCCGCACCGGCGACAGCCGCGGCGCGGTCGCCCACGCGCTGGAGACCACGGCGCGGGTGATCGGCTGTGCGGCGCTCATCATGGTCAGCGTCTTCGCGGCGTTCATCGTCAGCGACAACGTGGTGATCAAGATGATGGGCCTGGGCCTCGCGGTCAGCGTGCTGATCGACGCCACCGTGGTGCGCCTGCTGATGGTGCCCGCCGCGATGACCCTGCTCGGCCCGGCCGCCTGGTGGACGCCGCGCTGGCTGGACCGGATCCTCCCCCACATCGACCCCGAGGGCGGCTCCGCCCCGCCGGCCGCCGCGAGCTGACGGACCGTCGGAGGCGACCCGCGGTACTGACTGACCCTCAGGCGGCGGACTGTGCGGCGCGGGCGGCCCGCACCCGGCGGTAGCTCCAGCCGATCAGGGCGAGCAGGATGACGCCGGAGACCGCGAGGCCGAGGCCGGTACCCCAGCCGGCCAGCGGCAGCGCGGGCACCAGCGCCCACGCGGCGCCCGCGCCGATCAGGGCGAGGCCGGCCAGCACGGTGCCGGCGATCCGCCAGGGCGAGGAGACGCCGGCCTCGGCGCCGCGCATCGCCCGCACCCGCAGCGGTTCGACGTAGCGCGCGACGGCGGGGACGGCGCGCGAGAAGAGGATCATCCCGGCGAGCAGGAGCAGCATGCCCGGCCCGGGGAGCACCAGCAGCGCCACCCCGGCGACGATCAGGACGGCCCCGCCGACGCCGAACGCGACCCGGACCAACGGGTGGCTCGTCGCGGCCCCCTCACGGGTCTGCGTCCACTGCTGCTCGCTCATCACCCCACCCTAACCGGAACGACCACCGGGAACGGCGGCCGCCCGCCTGCCGGAACGGATCCGGCGGGCGGGCGGCGGCAGGTCACGGGCGACCGGTGACGGGGCGTCAGGCGGCGAGGGCGGCGCGGCCGGCGCGCAGCACCTTGGCCTGGCCGGTGATCCGGCGGCCGAGGTGCTCGGCGGTGGCCAGGTCGGCCTTGTGCACGTCCTCGGGGCCCTGGTCGTTGTTGCTCTGGGCGCCGGCGCCGAGGAAGATGCCGAGCCTGTTGAGGTCGAACTCCGAGGCGGTGGAGGAGTTCCAGCCCGGGTGCAGGCCGAGGTTGACCCAGGTCATGCCGTGCTGGGCGGCCAGGATGCTGAAGAACTGCAGGGTGTGCAGCTTGTCGCCGCTCTTGCTGGCGGAGTTGGTGAACCCGGCGGCCAGCTTGTCCTTCCAGGCCTGGGTGAACCAGCGCTTGGAGGAGTCCTCCGCGAAGACGTGGAACGCGCCGGAGGCGGTGCCCATGTAGGTCGGCGAGCCGAAGACGATGCCGTCGGCGGCGTCCAGCTGCTCCCACTGCTCGTCGGTGATGGCGTCCACCGGGATCAGGTGGACGGTGGCGCCTTCGGCCTCCGCGCCGTTGCGGACGGCTTCGGCGAGGACGGCGGTGTGGCCGTAGCCGGAGTGGTAGGCGATCGCGATGACGGGGCTGTGGCTGGTCACGTGGGCTCCTGTGCTTTCGTTCGGTGAGCGCTGATGAAAGGAAAGCACTAACTATTCGAAAGCGCAAACCTCTGGATAGCGCTGTGGGATTCGGGGGCGCCGCCGTACACTGCGTGGTATGGCCACTGCACCGACCCGGACGACCGACTGCGAGACGGACCTCGCGTACGACGTCTTCGCGCGCGCCTGTCCCTCGCGCCACGTCCTCAAGGACGTCACCCACGCCTGGGGCACCCTCACCCTGGCCGCTCTGCGGGACGGAACCTTCCGCTTCAACGAGCTCCGCCGCCGGGTCGACGGCGTGAGCGAGAAGATGCTCTCCCAGACCCTCCAGGCCCTGGAGCGCGACGGCCTGGTCCACCGCCGCGCCGAGCCCACCAACCCCCCCCGCGTCGAGTACTGCCTCACCGACCTCGGCCGCGAGATCGCCGACCGCCTGCACGCCCTGGTCGAAGCCGTCGAGGGCCTGATGCCCCGCGTGGAGACCGCCCAACGGGAGTACGACGCCCGCGCCCAGGTCTGACCCCGGGTCAACTCGGCGGCAGGGTACGGTGTCGGCTCCAGGGGAGGGAGTGGCCGATGGCGGGGTTCGAGGCGGCGGCGGAGTACCTGTTCGCCCGGGAGACACGCAGCGCGCGGGGGGTGACCGGGGAGCCTGAGGGCTGGCCCGAGGCGCTGGAGCGGCTGCACGAGGTGGTGACCGGTCGACTCGGGGACGATCCGGCGCTGGCCCGGCTACGCGAGGAGGCCGTGGCGCGTGCGCCCTGGCCCCGCGAGCGGACCGTGCACCGTCTGGCGTTGGCGCTGGAGGACGCGGCCGAACAGGATCCGGAGTTCGCCGCCGAGCTGCGTGCCGCCCTCGACCGGGCGCACTCCGTCGCCCCCACCGCCCCACGCCCGATCGTCGTCCACAACACGATCAACGGCGGCGTCTTCCACGGGCAGATCATCCAGCACGACGTCCATCTCGACGCCCAGCCCGCGTCGGGTGCGCCGCCCGGGCCGCCGTTCGGGGACGACGAGGAGGACGCCTGACCGATGGGCGACATCGCCAAGGGCGCGTTCAGCGGGGCGTGGGCCCTGCTCGTCGGCTGGATCCTGCCGACCGCGGTCAACCTCGGGGTGTTCCTGATCGCCGTCTGGCCGACCCTGAGCACCACCAGGCTGGCGGCCGGCACCACGCCGTCGCCGCTGCCGAGCACCTCGCTGATGCTGCTCACCGGCTCGGTCGTGGCGGGGCTGGTGCTCTTCGCACTGCGCACCCCGCTGTACCGCTTCCTGGAGGGCTACCTGCTGTGGCCGGACCGGCTCGCGACCCGACGCGCCGCCCACCACGTGCACACCAAGCAGCTGCTCAAGAAGCGTCGCAACCTGATCCTGCTCGCGACCCGGGAACGCGACGGCGGGCCGCTCACCACCGGGCAGACCGACCGGCTCGCGGCCCTGCGCGCCGACCCGGAACTGCGCCGGCACCGGGCGGCGGACGAGCGCCGCAGCGCGGTCCAACGGGCCCTGCTGGGCGAGCGGTTGGGGCGCTACCCGGTCGACGACGGGCAGGTCACGCCGACCCGGCTGGGCAACGCGATCCGCCGCTTCGAGGAGTACGGCCACGACCGCTTCCGGCTGGACAGCCAGGTGCTGTGGGAGGAGCTGAGCGCGGTCGCCCCCGAGCCGGTCCGCCGCCAGCTGGAGACCGTCCGCACCAACGTCGACTTCTTCGTCGCCCTGCTCTACGGCCACCTGCTGGTCGCGGCGACCGCCCTCGGCTCGCTGACGGCCGCCGCGGCCCGCACCGCTCCTCTGCTCGCCACCACCGTCCTGCTGTCGGGACTCGCCCCGGTCTGGTACCGCTGCGCGATCGCCGCCACCGACGGCTGGGCGGCGGCCGTCCGCGCCCTGGTGAACGTCGGCCGCAAGCCGCTCGCCGAGGCGCTCGGCCTCACCCTGCCCGACAAGCTGGCCGACGAGCGCGCCATGTGGACGGCCGTCACCCGCCAGGCGCTGCGCCCGTACGGCACCGGGTCCGACGCGCTGGACGCCTACCGCGGCAAGCCGCCGTCCGCCCCCGCCGGGCCCTGATCCGCGGGTTGTCGTGCCCGGGCCATCGCCAACCGGGTCGCGGACCTGCACACTTGGGGGTACCGACCGGTAACAGGAGGAGTGGCCCATGGCGGCGGAGCCCGGGATCGAGCAGCTGGACGTCCTGATCGTGGGAGCCGGGATCTCCGGGCTGGGGGCGGCGCGGTACCTGAAGCACGGCCATCCGGGCCGGAGCTTCGCCGTGCTGGAGGCCCGGGAGGGCATCGGCGGGACCTGGGACCTGTTCAAGTACCCGGGGATCCGCTCGGACTCGGACCTCTACACCTTCGGGTACGACTTCAAGCCGTGGCGGGACCGGGAGTCGATCGCGACGGCGCCGCGGATCCTCGCCTACCTGCGCGAGACCGCGCAGGAGAACGACCTGGAGCGGCACATCCGGTTCCGGCAGCGGGTGATCGGCGCGGACTGGTCGAGTGCCGAGGCCCGCTGGCTGGTGGAGGTCGAGGAGACCGGCGGGGCGCGGCACCGGATCAGCGCCCGGTGGATCTTCTGCGCGAGCGGCTACTACCGCTACGACGCGGGCCACACCCCGGAGTTCGCGGGCCGTGAGCGCTTCGGCGGGACGCTCGTGCACCCGCAGCACTGGCCGGAGGACCTGGACTGCACGGGCAAGCGGGTGGTGGTGATCGGCAGCGGGGCGACCGCGGTGACGCTGGTGCCCGCGCTGGCGCAGAGCGCGGCGAAGGTGACGCTGCTTCAGCGGACGCCCACGTACATCCTGCCGGTGCCGCGGCGGGACGCGGTGGCGAACCTGCTGAAGCGGGTGCTGGGCGCGGAGCGGGCGCACGGGGTGATCCGGGCGAAGAACATCGGTCAGCAGCGGCTGCTGCTGCGGTTCTGCCAGCGCTTCCCGGGAGCCGCCCGCCGGGTGATCCGCTGGGTCAACCGCCGTGCGCTGCCGAAGGGTTATCCGGTCGACACGCACTTCAACCCGCCGTACGCGCCGTGGGACCAGCGGCTGTGCGCCGTCCCCGACGGCGACCTGTTCGAGGTGCTGTCGGACGGGCGGGCCGAGATGGCGACCGACCGGATCGTGGAGTTCACCGAGACGGGGCTCCTGCTGGCCTCCGGCCGGGAGCTACCGGCCGACGTGGTCGTGACGGCGACCGGCCTGGCCGTGCAGATCGCCGGCGGCATCCGGCTGAGCGTGGACGGCAAGGCGGTGGCCTACCCGGACACGGTGGTCTACCGCGGGATGATGCTCAGCGGCGTCCCGAACTTCGCGGTCGCGATCGGCTACACCACGGCGTCCTGGACGCTCAAGATCGGCCTGCTCTGCGAGTACTTCGTCAACCTGCTGCGGCACCTGGACGAGCACGGCCACGACGCGGCCTGGCCGGTCGCCGACCCCGCGATGCCGACCCGTCCGCTGCTGGACTTCGGCGCGGGCTACATCCAGCGCGCCCTGGCCGACCTCCCGCGGCAGGGCCCGGCCGCGCCGTGGGTGATGTCCAGCGACTACCTGGACGACCGCAAGGTGCTGCGCTCGGGTCCCCTGGTCGACGAGCACCTGCACTTCGCGAAGGCCGCGGCGAAGGAGTCCTGAGGCCGCGTCGCGCAGTACCGAGCCGGCGCCGAAGCAGTCGTGACGGTCCGTCGGTTCAGTGGCGGGCGATGTAGTACACGTTGAGGATGTCGCCCTCGACCCGCTGGGTGTCGACCTGGCCGAAGCCGGCCTCGGCGAGCATCCTGCGGGCGGTCTGCTCACCCCAGACGGTGCCGAGCGCCTCGCCGCCCTCGCTGAGCGAGACGCTCATGCAGTAGAAGGTGGAGAAGGTGTACAGCGCCGGGCCCAGAGGGTGTTCGACGTTCTCCTCCAGGTGGCTGGAGGCGGCGATGTCTGCCATCAGGAAGACGCCGTCGGGGCGCAGCGCGCGGGCGACGGCGGCGAGGGTGCGGGTCGGGCGGGCCAGGTCGTGGATCACGTCGAAGGCGGTGATCAGGTCGTAGGAGCCGGTGAGTTCGGCGCTGTCGCCGACGTCGAAGGCGGCGTTGTCGAGGCCGAGCGCGGCGGCTTCGGCGCGGGCGGCGGCGATGCCCTCCTCTGAGCGGTCGAGCCCGCGGCAGCGGCTGGCGGGGAACGCCCGGGCGAGGACGTTGACGGCGTGGCCCTGTCCGGTACCGATGTCGAGGGTGTCGATGCCGGCGCGCAGGCGTTCGGTGAGGCCGGGCACCAGCGGGACGATGCCGCTGACCAGGGCGAGGTCGAACACCTCGCCGGACTCCTCGGCCTGGATCTCCTGGAACCGGGGGTAGGAGGAGTAGGGGACGCCGCCACCGGTGCGGAAGGCGCCGAGCACCTCCTGTTCGACCTCGGCGAGCATGCCGAGGTCCTGGGCGATCCGGGCCAGGTTGTCGGGTCCGGCGGCGCGGGTCAGCGAGGCGGCGTGTTCGGCGGGCAGCCGGTAGGTGCCGGCCGCGGCGTCGTACTCGACGATCCCGCCGGTGACCATGGCACCGAGCCACTCGCGGACGTAACGCTCGTTCAGTCCCGCGGCCTGGGCCACCTGTTCGCTGGTGGCGGCGTCCAGGCCGGCCATCACGTCGAACAGGCCCGCCTGGTGTCCCAGGCCCGCCATCAGCCCTAGGCAGGAATCGTTGAGCACCTGGACCATCCGCCCGGCGAACGCCTCCTGGCGTGACTGGTCCAGTTCTGCGGTCGTCATCGCTCCTCCTTCGCCGCTCCCCCTTCTTGTCAACGTAGCCGCGACCGCCGCCGCCGTCCTTCCGGCACGGTCGGCGCGGCCGACGCGGTCGCCGCAGCCCCCGCCGTCCGCCGTCCGCCGTCAGTCGCGCAGCTCGGCCGGGAGCAGCCACTGCGGGGTGCTCTGGTAGCTGACGGGTCGCAGCCAGCGTTCGATGGCGGTGGCGCCGACGGAGGTGCCGGTGCCGGTGCTGGCGGGGTAGGGGCCGCCGTGGTGCATGGCGGGGGCGACGGCGACGCCGGTGGGCCAGCCGTTGACGATGATCCGGCCGGCCAGCGGGCGCAGCCGGTCGAGCAGGGCGCGGGCCTGGTCGGCGTCCTCGTCCTGCTCGTCGGCGAGGTGGAGGGTGGCGGTGAGGTTGCCGGTGAGGCGGTCGAGGGCGGCCGCGAGGTCGGTGTGGTCGCGGTAGCGGGCGAGCACGGTGAGCGGGCCGAAGCACTCGTCGAGCAGGTCGTCGTGCAGCCGGTCGGCGGGGACGGCGAGCAGGCCGGGGCGGACCGCGAGCGGGGCGTCGTCGGTGGGGTGGGCGCCGGGGGCGAGCAGCACCTCGACGTCGGGGAGTTCGGCGCGGCGGGCGGCGCCGGTGAGGTAGGCGTCGCGGATCCGCGGGTCGAGCAGCGGGGCGGCCGCGGCCCGGGTGGCGGCGGCGAGGGCGGCCTTCTCCAGGGCGGGCTGGTCGGCGGGGATCAGGACCAGGCCGGGCTTGGTGCAGAACTGGCCCTGGCCGAGGGTGTAGGAGGCGGCGAGGCCGGCGCCGATCTCCTCGCCGCGGGTGGCGGCGGCGCGGGCGGTGACGACGACGGGGTTGAGGCTGCCGAGTTCGCCGTGGAACGGGATGGGGTGCGGGCGGGCGGCGGCGAGGTCGTGCAGGGCGCGGCCGCCGCGCAGCGAGCCGGTGAACCCGGCCGCGGCGATCAGCGGGTGGCGGAGCAGGTCCGCGCCGGCGTCGAAGCCGTGCAGCAGCTGGACGGTGTCGGCGGGCAGGCCGCAGTCGACGGCGGCCCGGCGCAGCAGTCGGGCGGCGATCTCGCTGGTCGCGGGGTGGCCGGGGTGGGCCTTGACGACGACGGGGCAGCCGGCGGCGAGGGCGCTGGCGGTGTCGCCGCCGGGGACGCTGAAGGCGAGCGGGAAGTTGCTCGCGGCGAAGACGGCGACCACGCCGAGCGGGGTCTTGATCCGGCGCAGGTCGGGGCGGCCGATCGCGGGGTCGGCGCGGTCGATCCGCACGTCGAGGTAGCCGCCGTCCTCGACGATGGCCGCGAAGGCGCGCAACTGGCCAGTGGTGCGGGCGAGTTCGCCGGTGAGTCGGATCTCGCCGAGGGCGGTCTCGGCGTCGGCGGCGGCGAGGAGTTCGGGCTGTGCGGCGTCGAGCAGGTCGGCGGCGGTGCGCAGCAGCGCGGCCCGGCGGGGGCGGTCGGCGAGGGCGGGGAGGGTGGCGGCGGCCGCGGTGACGGCGTGGTGCACGTCCTGCGGGCCGGCTTCGCGGGCGACCTCGGCGCGGGTGCGGCCGGTGCGCGGGTCGCGGCTGGGGACGGCGGCGGACGGCAGGGGGGCGGTGGTCATCGTCGCGGGCTCCTCGTGGGGCGGCGGGGTCGGGTAGCGTCCGCTGCGGGGCGGCGTGCGGACCGGCCGGGGGTCACGGTCCGCCACCTTCCCTCGTTCAGTATGCTGAACGCCAGTCAACTGATTGAACCTCGCGGGACGATACGCCGCGTGACAGAAGGGGTCAAGGATGCCTTCGCCGACCAACGCCGGGCGGGCCGCCGCCGACCGGGGCGGCCTCGCACCGGGCGGCGCCGCCCAGGTCAAGTCCGCCGTCCGGACCGTGGAACTCCTGGAGTACTTCGCCGGCCGGCCCGGCATGCACAGCCTGGCGGAGGTGCAGGAGCAGACCGGCTACCCGAAGTCCAGCCTGTACATGCTGCTGCGCACGCTGACCGAGCTGGGCTGGGTGGAGACGGACGCGACCGGCACCCGGTACGGCATCGGGGTGCGGGCGCTGCTGGTCGGCAGCTCGTACATCGACGGCGACGCGGTGGTCGCCGCGGCCCGCCCGGCGCTGGACGTGCTGGCCGAGGACACCGGGGAGACCATCCACCTGGCCCGACTGGACGGTCCGAACGTGGTGTACCTGGCGACCCGTCAGTCGCAGCACAGCCTGCGGCCGTTCACCCGGATCGGGCGCCGGCTGCCCGCGTACGCGACCTCGCACGGCAAGGCGCTGCTGGCGAGCCTGGACGACGAGGCGATCCGCCGCCTGCTGCCCGAGCGCCTGGACCCGCTGACCGACCACACCCACACCGACCGCGAGGAGCTGATCCGGGAACTCGCGCAGGTCCGCGAGCGCGGCTACGCGGTGGACCGCGAGGAGAACACCCTCGGGGTGCGCTGCTTCGGCGTGGCGATCCCGTACCGCACCCCGGCCCGGGACGCGGTGTCGGTGTCGGTCCCGGTCGCGCGGCTGACGCCGGGCCGGGAGGAGACGATCCGCGACGCCCTGTTCGACGCCCGCGACCGCCTTACCCTGGCGACCCGTCACCTCTGACGGACCGTCGGCACCGCGACGCGCGCACGGCAGGCGTCGTACGGTCCGGCCACGGATGCGACCCCGGTTCAGGGTGGTGAACCGGGGCGGATCCCTCGTGCTTCGTGTGCGCCACAGGCGTCAACTCCCGCCGCGCAGCAGCTCCCTGACGGCCCGCAGGTCCGCGTCGGAGGCCAGTCCCGCGTGGTAGAGCCGTAGTTCGTCGGCGCCGGGCACCGCCTGCGGGGCGCGGCCGCCCAGGCCCGCGACGACGGGCTGGTTGGCGGCCAGCACGGTGCCGGGGCGGCGGTGCGCGAGGACCTGCGGCAGCAGGGCGTGCGGCAGCACCAGGCCGTCGACCAGGCCGAGCACCCAGTCGGCGTCGACGCCCGCGTTGGGGCCGCAGTGGTGCGGCACGGGGTCGGCGTGCAGCAGGATCCGGAAGCCCGGCCCGGCGGCGGCGCGCACCGCGGCGACGGCGGCGGACTGCAGGCGGCGGGCGGCGGCGAGGCGGTGGGTGCGGGCGGCGGTGGCGAGTTCGGTGCCGAGCAGCCGCTCGATCCGCTGCCACTCGCCGTCCGCCGCGGGTTCGGGGACGCCGCGCCACAGCGGGTCGAGCGCCGCCCGGACGGCCACGCTCAGCGGTTCGGCGGCCGCGCCGTAGCCGCGGCGGCAGGCCGGGCAGAAGCACAGCGACATCAGGAACTGCCCGGCCGGGCCGAGCGGGACGCCGCCGATCTTGTCGTGGGCGTGCAGGTGGGACAGGCCGTACCAGCCGCAGGACTCCAGCTCGACGCCGCGCGCACCGGGCCGGGCGGCGGCCTCGGCGGCGAGCGCGGCGCAGTACTCGACCACCTCGTCCTGGGCGATGCACGGCGCCCACGGATACGTCTCGCCGTACGCGTTGCGCACGGTGCAGCGCGGATTCTCCTCGCCGAGGCGGGAGTTGTGGGCGAGCACCACCCAGGAGTGCACCTCCAGACCGGCCGCGGCCAGCGCATCGGCGGCCTCGCCGAACGGGTCGGCGCCGGGCAACCAGCGCTGCGCGAAGGGCCGCAGGGCGCGCCCGCGCCAGGTCGCCTCCTCGGGCGGGTAGTAGACGGCGGAGTGCCGGGCGGTGATGATCCGCCGCCCGGGGTGACGGGGCGTCAGGGCGCGGGTGGAGTGGTACGCCGCGGCGAGCGTGACCTGCCGCAGGCCGAGCCCGGCCAGCAGCTCGGGGGCGGCGGGGTCGCCGGTGACGTCCCACGGATAGAGGAAGGCGGAGGCGCGCACGGGGTCTCCAGGTGGCGGGGGTGACGAGGGCGGTCGCACCAGCGTTATACATCACCGTGACTGCGGTACACATCCATGAACGCCGATTCAGCATTCCCGGTTGCCAATACCGTTGACTGGCCGTCAGACCCTCCCTAGGGTGTCCACACCTGTGAACCACGTCCACTACTGTGGGGATGTCATGACACTGGTCCTGCTCACCGGTGCGGCCGGCGGCGTCGGCACCATGCTGCGCGAGCTGCTGCCCCCGCTCGGCTACCGGCTCCGCCTCGCCGACCTGAAGCCGATCCCGGACGCCCCGGACTCCCTCGCCTTCGACCTGCGCGACGCGGACGCGGTCCGCGCGGCGGTACGGGGCGTCGACGCGGTGGTCCACCTCGGCGGCATCTCGCTGGAGGACACCTTCGACAACATCCTCGGCAGCAACATCGAGGGCACCTTCCACCTGTACGAGGCGGTCCGCGCCGAGGGCGTGCGCCGGGTGGTCTTCGCCTCCTCCAACCACGCCGTCGGCTTCACCCCGCTCGACGGCGAGCTGCCGATCGGCACCGCGATCCCGCCCCGCCCGGACACCTACTACGGTCTGTCCAAGGTGTTCGGCGAGGGCCTGGCCTCGCTCTACGCCGACAAGTACGGGGTGGAGACGGTCTCCGTCCGGATCGGTTCCTGCTTCCCGGAGCCCCGCACCCCCCGGATGCTCGCCACCTGGCTCAGCCCCGGCGACTGCGCCCGCCTGGTGCACGCCGCACTCACCGCACCCGACGTCGGCCACACCGTGGTCAACGGCATCAGCGCCAACACCCGCGCCTGGTGGGACCTCTCCCCCGCCCGCGCCCTCGGCTACGCCCCCCAGGACGACGCCGAGGCCCACGCCCCCCGCATCCTCGCCGCCCACGGCGAACTGCCGCCCGACAGCGTCGACGCCCGCCTGCTCGGCGGCCACTTCACCACTCTCTAGCCCCGGGCGCGGAAACGGCGGCGGCCCGCCCGGTGCTCTCCGACCGGGCGGGCCGCTCCTGCTGACGCCGGGTCAGCCGGCCGGGGACCAGACCCGCTCGACCTGCTGGGTGCCGGTGCGGGTGCGGTAGGAGCGCGCCCACTTGGTGGTGGCGTCCGGGCGGGTGCGGTCGGACAGCACGTAGTAGTCCATCTGCGCCCGCTCGGGGGTGATGTCCAGGACGCCGTAGCCGTGCGAGTCCAGGTCGGTCCACTTGACGTGCCGGTTGGCGGCCTGGATCGCCGCGACGGCGACCAGCGACAGCGTCTGCGGGGCGACCTTCAGGAAGTCGTCGATGTTGTCCGAGGAGACCGAGGTGACCACGAACTCGGTCGCGGCGCTGCCCGAGGCCGGGTAGGTGGCGGCCTCGAACGGCACGTCGCAGGCCCACGCGGAGTGGATGTCGCCGGTCAGGAAGACGGTGTTGCCGATGCCGTTCGCCTTCAGGTGGCCGAGCAGCTCGCGCCGGTCGTGGGTGTAGCCGTCCCACTGGTCGACGTTGACGGCCAGGCCCTCGCCGGGCAGGCCGAGCAGCTGGGCGAGCGGTCGCAGCAGGTAGTCCGGGAGCGACAGGAAGGCGACCGGGGAGATCATCACCTCGTTGCCGATCAGCCGCCAGGTGGTGTCGGAGGCGGACAGCCCGGCCTTCAGCCAGTCCAGCTGGGCGCGGCCGGTCATGGTGCGGTCGGCGGAGTCGACGTCGCCGCTGCCGATCGAGGCCTGCTTGGACCGGTAGGAGCGCAGGTCGAGCAGGTGCAGGTCGGCCAACTTGCCGTAGCGCAGCCGCCGGTAGGTGGTGCCGGCGATGGACGGGCGGACCGGCATCCACTCGAAGTACGCCTGCTTCGCGGCGGCGACCCGGGCCGCCCAGTCGCCCTCGGTGCCGGGGGTGTGGTTCTCCGCGCCTCCGGACCAGGCGTCGTTGGCGAACTCGTGGTCGTCCCAGATCGCGATGGTCGGGACCGCGGCGTGCAGCGCCTGCAGGTCCGCGTCGGTCTTGTACTTGCCGTGCCGGGTGCGGTAGTCGGCCAGCGTGATGATCTCGTGGGCGGGCGCGTGCGGACGCACCACCGTGCCGCGGGCGGCGAACGCGCCGCTGGCGTACTCGTAGATGTAGTCGCCGAGGAAGAGGAAGGCGTCCAGGTCGCCGCGGGCCGCGAGGTGGCGGTAGGCGGAGAAGTAGCCGGCCTCCCAGTTGGCGCAGGAGGCCACACCCAGGCGCAGGTGGGCGACGGCGGCGTCGGCGGCGGGCGCGGTACGGGTCCGGCCGGTGGCGGAGGTCGCGCCGCCCGCCTGGAAGCGGTACCAGTAGGCGGTGTCGGCGCGCAGGCCGCGGACGTCGGCCTTGACGGTGTGGTCGGCGGCGGCGCTCGCGGTGACGCTGCCGGAGGCCACCAGGGTGGTGAAGTTCCGGTCGGCGGCGATCTGCCACACCACCTCGGTGTCCGGGCCGACGCCGGAGCCGGGCACCGCCTCGGGGACCGGGGTGACCCGGGTCCACAGCAGCACACCGTCGGAGAGCGGGTCACCGGACGCCACACCGTGCAGGAACTGCGGCACGGTGGCCGCCTCGGCGGTGGCACTCGCCCCCGCCAACGGCAGGGCCAGCGCACCGGCGGTCAGCGCCGCGGCCTTGATCACCCGGCGGCGCGCCGGACGGACGGGGGACACGGGTTCGAAGATCTCAGTCACACCACCCGACACTTACCCATGGGTAATGCCCGTGTCCAGAGCGACTCCTGACTGTTCGTCGGCTCTTCACCTCGGTGGCCGACGCCCCAACCGGACGCCCCGACCCGATGCTCCGGCCCGACGCTCCGGCGAGGCTCGCGGCGCGCGAACGCGTGCACTGGTGGCCGGTGACCGTGGCCTGCGGGCGGTCACCGGCCGGTCCGGGTGGTCAGCCGATGCCGGTGACGCTGAGCGCGGTGGTCCAGTTGTTCTTGATCGCACTGCGCGCGGCGGACAAGGTGATCCGCCCGTCGCAGACCGCGTTCTTGAGCTTGGTCTCGACGCCGTCCTTGGTGGTGGCGGTCTTGGTGCCCGAGTACGGCTCCGGCCACAGGTTCTTCGGGTCGCGCGGGGCGCCGCCGAGCTCGAGCGGGATGAAGTGGTCCTCCTCGTAGGCGGACAGCGAGGTGTTGGCGTAGCCGTAGTCCGCGATGCCCTGCACCTTGAGCGCGTTGGTGTAGGAGGTCGACGGACGGATGGTGGCCGTCCAGCCGGACACGCAGATCGTCGAGTGGATCGTCGACTGGGTGACGTCCGGGTTGTACACGCCGGGCGTGCACACCGGGTCGGGAAGCGGCAGGTACGACTGCGAGCAACCGGCGGCGTGGGCGCTGCCGGCGCCGAGGGTGAGTGCGCCGGCCACGAGTATCGGGCTGGCGGCGACGGCGGCGAGACGGCGGAGGGAACGATTCTGCACGGGGGCGCTCCTGGGCTCGGCGAAGGGGCGGGTGGCGGTGCCGAGTCAGCGTGGCAGCCCTCGATCTATGCGGGTAGACACTGGGCCGTGAAGACTGCATGGCCGTCACATGACAGCCGGTGCAGGCACGGTGAAGGCCCGTCAGCCGCCACACCCGGTCCCGCGCGGGGGCCGGGCACGACGGGCTGGGCGTGGGGGTGTCAGCAGCCGTTGAGCACGTTGGTCAGTGCGGTCTTCTCGGCGGAGTCGACGGACAGGTTGTAGTAGTACTTCACCTGGACCCAGGCCCGGACGTAGGTGCAGCGGTAGCCGATCACCGAGGGCAGCCACTCGGCCGGGTCCTTGTCGCCCTTGGCCTGGTTCACGTTGTCGGTGACCGCGATCAGCTGCGGGCGGACCAGGTCGTTGGCGAACGCCTGGCGCTGCGCGGTGGTCCAGGCGGAGGCCCCGGAGTCCCAGGCCTCGGCGAGCGGCACCAGGTGGTCGATGTCCAGGTCGGAGGCGGCGTGCCAGGTGGCGCCGTCGTACGGCGAGAACCAGGTGCCGGAGGTGGCGGCGCAGGAGGCGTCGGTCACCACGTTGGAGCCGTCGCGCTTGAGCACGGTCCCCCGGGTGTTGCAGCTGCCGGAGATGGTGATCCACAGCGGGAACAGCGAGCGGCTGTAGCCGGTGCGGTTCTCCGCCTTCACGGTCAGCGAGGCGAGGTAGGTCCGAGCCGTGGCGGCCGAGACCGGAGTGGGCAACGCGGCCTGGGCGGTGCCGGTGCCGGCGGTGACGGCGCCGGCCGCGAGTATCGAGGTGACGGCGACGGCGGCGAGACGACGGAAGAATCGGTTCTGCACGAGGGCGCTCCTGGGCTCGGCGAAGGGGCGGGCAGCGGTGCCGAGCCAGCGTGGCAGCCAGGGGTCTATGCGAGTAGATACCATCCCGTGAAGAACTCATGACCTTCACATGACCCTCGGTGCAAGCGATGTGAAGGCCCGTCAGGTGCTATCGACCTCGGCGGATTCCTCGCCACCGCCTACCCGCGCGTGCGCCACGGCGTTCGGCTCCGCCGGGAATGCAGGTCTCGACAGAGGCCCCCGCCCCGGTCAGCCCAGCGCGGATCGGCCGGCCGTCGCTACCGACTCGCCCCCCGCCATCGCCTCCCCGTGCTCGCACCACCGCCGACCCCACGGCGTCCGGCTTCCCGGCTCTCGACGTGGGACATCGCTCCGGTCGGCCCAGCACACGTCTGCGCGTTGACCGGCCGTCGCCGGGACTCGGCCTCCGCCTCCTCACCCCCGGGCCGTCCCGGAACCTCCTGGCGTCACATGCCGTCGGCGCGCGCGGAGAGCCAGTCGGCGTGGGCGGCGCGGAGGGCGTCCCTGATCTCGGTGCTGGGGGCGAAGACGTCGCCGCCGCCGTCGTAGGGGTGGTAGAGCCAGCGGAGGTCGGCCGGGGCCAGGGTGACGCCGGAGATCACGTCGTCCGCGACGAGGCGCAGCAGCGGGTCGAGCGCTTGGCGGGTGCGCGGGAGGCGGCTGACGTACTGGTGCTCGTAGCAGACGTCGGCGGGGTCGTAGTCGTCGTACACCCGGCTCGTCCAGTGGCGGGCACCCGGGTCGGCCCGACGGAGTTCGGCCGGCCGGTCGACCGGCGCGGGGTGGCCGTCCCAGTGCCGGGTCACCACGTACAACTCCGTTTCGTGCGGACCCAGTTGGTCGAGGATCGTGTGGTGCCGGCCGAGCAGCACGGCGTACTCAGCGTCGTTGTCGGCGTACCGCTTCGAGCCGGGGAGGCTGTGGAAGCGCACCCACCGGTCGCGGAGCGCGTACCGGCCCGGGAGGTGCTCGTCGTCGTCGGGCCACTGCCGCTCCCACCGCTCGGCGAGGGCGTCGAGGTCGCTGCTGAACGCGTCGTTGTCCACCGGGCCATGATCGGCCGTCAGCCGCCGCTGCGGTAGCCGATATTCGGGGCCCCCGCGGCGGCCGCCGTTGATCGACGGACACCTGCTGCTCGAGGGCCCGCGTCTGCGTGGCAGCATGCCGCGCATGACGAAAAGCGAGTACCCGGGGACGGCGGACGACGCGGCGCGGGCCTTGCGGGAGATCGCCCACAGTTGGGCGGACGGGCATCGGTACGACCCGCGCCTGTTGATACGGGCCGCCGTCGAGGCCGTCGTGGCCGGGGTGGACGCTCCCTCGCTGCCGCTGCTCGCCGGGCTGTTCCGCGGGGAGGAGGCGCAGGCCTCGGAGTTGTTCGGTCGGGTGGCCGACGAGCTGGGCTTCGGGTTCCATCCGCCCGAGGACTTCTGGGACGGGCGGCTGGCCCTCGCCCGGTGGTGGGCCGGCGAGATCGCCGACGGCTGGCTCGACCCCGTGGAGGGGGCCTGCCTCATCGTCGAACAGGTCGCCGAACAGTTCGGCGAGACCGCGGAGTTGGCCCCCATGGTCGCGCAGGTGGTCGCCCTTCAGGACCCGCTGGCCCCCCACGCCGAGATCACGGCCGCCATCGTGCGGGCCGCCCACGAGCTGCTGCTCCGGATTCCCGCGCCACCCGGCCGCCGCTGAGTGCACGCGGGCACCGAGAAGGGTTGCCCCGCCGGCCGCTGGGTGGGGGTGGCCGACGGGGCTGGGGAAGGGTGGTCAGGCGGTGGTGCAGGCGGTGCCGTTCAGGGTGAAGGTGTTCGGGGCGGTGTTGTTGGCGCTGAAGGTGCCCTGGACGCCGAAGTTGGTGGACGCGCCGGGGGCGAGCGGACCGTTGTAGCCGAGGTCGGCGGCGGTCACGGCGGCGCCGTTCTGGGTGACCTTGGCGTTCCAGCCGCTGGTGATCTTCTGGTCGCCGGGGTACGTCCAGCCGACCGTCCAGCCGGAGATCGCGGCGCTACCGGTGTTCTTCACCGTGACGTCGGCGGTGAAGCCTCCCGTCCAGGAGTTGGCGCGGTACGCGATCGAGCACGCGGCGTTCCCGGTCGGGGGCTGCGACGTCGGCGGCTTGGAGGTGGGCGGCTGCGAGGTGGGCGGCTGGGACGTCGGCGGCTGCGAGGACGGCGGGGCGCTCGGGTCGGCCGCGTTCACGGCCAACTGGTAGGCGATGTCGGGCAGGAAGGTGCCCGCCGCGCCCGCGCAGCCGTCGGCCTCGCCCGGCGGCTTGATCCACAGGAAGGCGTCGATCGCGGTGTCGCCGGTGGCGGCCGTCGGGTAGTTGCCGATCGCCCGGCCGGACGGGTCGCACCAGGCGCCGCCGCCTGGTGCACCGTTGCCGTTGCGACTGGTGTCGACGACGGCGTGCAGGTTGCCGGGGTTGCCCAGAGAGGAGAGGACGGCGTGGGCGTAGGAGGTCTCGTTGCCGGTGGCGTTGAAGTTCGAGACGTTGGTGAAGAAGCCGTCCGCTCCGAGGACGCCGGCGCTGCGCAGCCGGTTGGCCTGCTCGCCTGCGGCGTTCCACGCGGAGTGGCCGCCGTCGAGGTACACCTTGGCGTTGGGCGCGGCGGCCCGGATGGTGCCGACGGCGCGGGACAGCGAGGCGAAGCGGTCGTTCTGCTGCTGGGCGCTGAGGCAGGTGGTGAGCGAGATCGAGTCGGGTTCGAGGACCACGAGGGAACGCGAACTGCCCAGCCCGGCGGCGAACTTGCCCACCCAGGCGTCGTAGGAGGCGAGGTCCGGCGCGCCGCCGGCGGAGGCGCCGCCGCAGTCCCGGTTCGGGATCTCGTAGACCACCAGCACCGGCACCTGGCCGGCCGTGGCGGCGGCGCCGGTGACCGTGCGGACGTCGGAAGTGATGGTGTCAGGGCGGTAGTTGGCGAACCAGATGCCCTGCGGCTGGCTGGCGACCCGCTTGGAGATCACCGGCGTGCGGGAGTCGTTCGGGTTGGCGGCCACCCACTTGACCACCTGGGAGGCGGGGTCCTTGTAGAACTGGGTGCCCGCGGGCAGGCTGCCCTGGACGGCCGCACCGGCACCGCTCTGCGCGACGGTGACCAGGGCGACGGCGGCGGCCGCGGCCAGCAGCGGGACGGCGGCCGAACGGCTCCGGGCGGGCGGCACGGCGGCGCGGCGCCGGGTGGTGGGGGTGTGCACGGGGTCCTCCGTGGGGGCTCTCGGGTGGGAGAGGGTCGGTGGCCGGGGCGTCGTGGGAGCGCTCCCGCACCGGCCGCGGCCGATGCTAGCGGCCGCTTCGCCGGATCGGCAGGGGCCCTGCGGGAACGGAACACGCCACGGGTGGCCTGACATGGCGTCAACTACCGCGCCGAGGTGGGCACACGTCCGCGCACCGCCGCGTGAGGCGGGCTTGAACGTTTCATCGGCTGAGCCCGCGCGGGCCGCAGCCACGGCTTCGCTGCCGGTCCGCCGTCCACGACCTCGGCGGTGGGCGCCCACGCCCCGTCACTCGCGCGGCCTCCGTTCCCACCAACCCCCCTTGTGACCACGGGCTTTGGCCGGTTCGGGCGCTCCACGGACCCGGCGGCGGGGTATCTGTCGGGTATGGGAGCACATTTCGTGACGGGTGCCGGGTCCGGAATCGGGGCGGCGGTGGCCGGCCTGCTGGCCGGACGGGGGGAACGCCTCTGGCTGCTGGCGCGCAGTGATGCCGCGGCGACGCGGCTGCGCGAGCGCTTCCCGGGCAGCCGCACGGTGGTCGCCGACCTCGCGGTGCCCGGCCGCCTGTCCGAGGTGCTGGACGGCCAGGGGCTCCCGGCCCGGATCGACTCGCTGGTGCACGTCGCAGGAGTCGCCGAGTACGGGATGGTCGGGGAGACCGCGGCCGCGGTGTGGGCGGAGACCGTCGCGGTGAACCTGCTCGCCCCGGCGGAACTGACCCGCCTGCTCCTGCCCGCCCTCCGCGCGGCGCAGGGCCACGTCGTCTTCCTCAACTCCGGCGCGGGCCTGCACGCGCCCCCGGGACTGTCCGCGTACGCCGCCTCGAAGTTCGCGCTGAAGGCACTGGCGGAGGCGCTGCGCGCCGAGGAGCACGCGAACCGGGTCCGGGTCACCACGGTCTTCCCCGGCGAGGTCGACACGCCGATGCAACGCCGCCTGCACGAACGCTTCGGGCTCGCCTACGACCCGTCGGTGTGCCTGTCCGCGGAGTCGGTGGCGGCGGTCGTCGCGACGGCGCTGGACCACGGCGAGGCGGGAACGCTCAGCGACCTGATGCTCCGCCCCGGGGTCTGACCCCCGGGACGGAGCCGTCAGCGGCGGGTCGGGGCCGGTCGACCCTGCCGGGTCTACGAACGGTCAGCTGTCGCCGTGGCTCTGCCAGGCTGCGCGCTGGCGCAGCGCGATGCGGTTGCCGTCCGGGTCGACGGCTTCGATGCGGATGCCGAACGGGTAGTCCTCGCGGTGGCCGCCGGCGCGGCCACCCCGGCCCGGGCAGCGCTCGTGGGCGGCCGTCCCGGAGTCGTCTCCTGGCGCGAGGACGGCACTCCGCTCTCGGTCCTCGCGTTCACCGTCACCGACGGCCGGATCACCGCCATCACGGGAGTGGTCGACCCGGCCAAGCTCGCGCAGTTGAACCTGCCGGACCCGGCGTGAGCAGCCCCGTCACGGTGACTGCCGTGGCACGACGGGCGGCTCGCGGGCCGTGCCAACGCCCCCCGACGGACCGTCAGCGGCGGTTTCGCGTCGACCCGGTGCGGTTCGGTGCGGTCTCGGGGTGGACGCCCAGCAGTCTGCGGTAGTCGGGGCGCTCGGCGAGCAGGTCGCGGTGGGTGGCCACGTGCCAGCTCGTGCCGTCGAGGTAGACCACCCGGTCGGCGTGTTCGGCGGGGCCGGCGCGGTGGGTGACGGTGAGGAGGGAGCCGGGGCGGTGCCGGAACGCGTGGTCGACCCGGCGTTCGGCGACGGCGTCCAGGTGACTGGTCGCCTCGTCGAGGATCACCAGCCGGGCCGGGCTGAGGTAGGCGCGGACCAGGGCGACAAGTTGGCGCTCGCCGGGTGAGAGCGTCGCGGCCGAGATCTCGCCGTCGAGCCCGCCCCGACGGTCCGTCAGGTGCTCCGCGCCGAGTCGGTGGAGGGCGTCGGTGACGGCGGCGGGCGAGTGGTGCGGGGCGAGCCAGCGGAGGTTGTCCGCCAGCGGTCCGGTGAAGACGTACGGCTCCTGCGGCAGCAGCACCCGGAGCCGGGCCAGCTCGGCGGCGGGCAGGCGGTCGGCGCGGACTCCCGCGAGCAGGACCCGGCCCTGGTCTGGCGGCAACACGCCCGCCGCCAGGTCCGCCAGGGTGGACTTCCCGATGCCGGACGGGCCCACCACGGCGACGCTCTCGCCGTCGCCGAGGTCCAGGTCGAAGTCCCGCAGGACGGGCTCGGCCGCCGGTCCGTACGAGAAGCGCACGCCGAGCAGTCGCAGGTCGACCTGCGGGACGGCGGCAGCGGGCTGCCACTTCTCGCGGGACTCCCCCGGTCGCGCCTCCCCCGGGTGCGGCTCGCGGGGCGGTGGCGGCTTGGCCGAGCGGTTTCCTGACGGACCTTCAGGCATGGATGCGGTGGCGGCGAGTCGGGTGGCGGCCTCGGTCAGCCGGATCCAGGACGGGCCGAGGCCCTGGACGAGGAGGCGGAGCGCGGGTTCGAGGGTGCCCAGGAGGTAGGCGAGGACGCCGAGGAGGGCTCCGGTGGTCATTCCGTGGGCGATCAGGGTCGGGGCGGCCAGCACCACGGCGACGAGCGGACCGTGGACGCCGAGGGCGACCAGCAGGTGCCGGGTGGCGGCCAGGCGTGCGAGGGCCCGGCCGGCCGCCTCGTTGGCGGCGACGTCGGCGAGGACGCGGGCGAGGGCCGTCCGCTCGGCTCCGCAGGCGACCAGGTCGCGCAGGGCTGTGACGGTGTGCAGGGCGGACCGCGCGATGTCCTCCTCGGTAGCGAAGAGTTCGCGTTGCCGTCGGGCCGTGCGCGGGGTGAGCGTCGCGAAGGCGGCCAGCGCGAGCAGCAGCGGCCCCGCCACCGGCAGGACGGCAGCGGGCGCGAGGACGGCGGTGCCGGTGACCACGGCCGCGACGGTCAGCACCAGGTGGGCGACGAGCAGGAGTTGGCCCGCGAGGGTGTCGCGGACCGCCTCCACCTGGCGGGTCACCTGAGCGACCGCGAGGGCCGTCGCCCCGGTGGCGCGGCCGCGGGAGGCGGTGGCCCGGTGCAGCAGACCCGCAGCGGAGGCGACGAGCAGGCGGTCGCGGGCCGGTTCGACGATCCGCGCCAGCGGGCCGTACGAGCGGCGGGTCGCCCAGGCGGACAGCACCGCCGCCGCGGCGAACAGGACGAGCCAGCGCCAAGCGGCGTCCGGGCGGTGGGCCAGGAAGCCGTGGTCGACGGCCAGGGCCAGCGCCTTGCCGGACGCGACGGCGGGCGCGGCCGCGAGCACGGTCCAGCCGCCGAGCGCGAGCAACGCGGGGCCGCTGTCGGCGAGCGCGGAGCGCACCAGGCGCAGTCCGGACCGGCGCCCGCTCACCCGAGGCGCCCAACAGTCGCAGCCACTCCCCTGCTCCCGTCCACCGTCCAGCCTGCGCATCCGAGTCCTTGCCCCGTCGCGTCCGTCCGCCCGCCCCCCGGCAGCATCCGACGGTTCGGGGTGACTGGCCGTCATTCCTTGCTCTCCGTACAGCCGTTACCGGATTCGGCACCGCCGGTGAACAGCGCCCGGTAGGCCGGGTCACGCCAGAGGCGGTGGTGCGGGGCCGCGGCGCGCAGGCGTCCGCCGTCGAGCCAGGCGACCAGGTCGGCGTGGGCGGCGACGGCGGCGCTGCGGGTGGTGCTGAGGCGGGTCCGGCCGGCGGTGTGGGCGGCGAGGGTGTCCAGGACGGCGGTCTCGGTGGCCCGGTCGAGGGCGGCGGTGGCGTCGTCGAGCACCAGGAGGCGGAAGTCGCGGCACAACGCGCGGGCCAAGCCGACGCGTTGGCGCTCTCCCCCGGACATCGGCGCGTCGTCCAGCGGTGTGCGGTACCCGGCGGGCAGCCGTCGCAGGTGGGTATCGGCGCCCGCGGCGCGGGCCGCGTCGGCGATCCGCGCGTCGGGGATGCCGTCCTGACCGGCCGTCAGCGCCTCGGCGACGGTGGCGCCGAACAGCACGGGATCGCCGAAGGCGGTGGCGACGGCGGCTCGCAGGGCTTCCGGGTGGAGCGTGGCGAGGTCGGCGCCGTCCAGGGCCACCTCCCCGGTGTCGGGGCGGTCCAGTCCGGCGGCGAGGGATGCCACCGCGGCGGTCGCGGCATCGTCCGCGCCGACCACCGCCGTCCAGCGGCCCGCCGGGATCGTCAGGTCGAGCCCGTCGAGCAGCGGGCGGTCGCCGGTCCGCTTGCCGACACCGTGGAACCGCAGGCCGCCGTGGCCGTCCGGCAGCGGCAGCGTGCCCGGCGCGGCAACAGCCAGATCGAGCAGCGCGGCGGTCCGCGCCGCGCCGGACCGTGCCCGGGCCAGGTCGAGCAGGCTCTGGGCCGCACCGAAGCCGCCCAGGCCGAGGGTGGCGTACGCGGCGGCAGCGGCGAGTCCGCCGGGGCTGAGCCGGCCCGCGGCGAGTTCGGCGCCCGCGGCGGTCAGGACCGCCAGCTGGGTGGCGGGGGCGAGCAGGCCGACGGACCAGGCCGCATCGCGCTGACTGCGCCACAGTCCGTGGCCGTGGCGGGCCAGTTCGGGCAGCGGGTGCAGGATCCGGGCGAGTTCGGCGCGTTCGGTCCCGGCGGCGGCGATGCTGCGGCCGCCGGTCATCGCCTCCACCAGCCGGGTGGTGATCGCCGCCTGCGCGACCTGGTAGGCCTCGCCGTGGCCGGCGGTCCGGGCGCTCTGACGGCGGATCAGCAGCCATCCGGCGGGCGCGGCGAGGACGAAGGCCAGCGCGGGCAGCGGTGACAGCAGGGCCAGCCCGGTCACCGCGGCGGCGGCCGTGACGAGTTGGGCGGCGGTGTAGACGAGTGCGGGGCCGGCCAGCGCGGCCTGCGGGGCGCTGGCGGTCAGCCGGGCGGCGAGGTCTCCGGCCGGGCGGGCGGGTGCGCCCGGGCCCGCGGCGACGACCCGGCGGACCAGGTCGGAGCGCAGCCGGGCCGTCGTGTCGGCCGCGCCGCGCGGCCCGGCGTACTGCGCCCCGGCTTCGGCGACGGCGAGCAGGCCGACCAGTGCCAGCAGGGGCGTCACGCCGGCCGCCCCGCCGCCGGTCAGCATCCGGTCGACCGCCCGGGCGAGCACGGCGGGCAGCAGCAGGGTGGCCGTGGTGCTCGCCGCGACGGCGAGGGCCAGCGCGACGGTCCAGCGCCGCCCCCGGACGAGGACGGCGCGCAGCGGGCGGCGGCCGGGGACGGGACGGTCGGCGGGCACGGGCGCTCCCAGGTGTGGTGCGGCACGGTCGCCGATGCGCGGCGGCGCGGACGGCGGGCGGGCATGAGGGTGCCGGCCGTGCGGCGGACCGCACGGCCGGCGGGGTGCTCAGAGGCAGAGCAGGGTGCTGACGGTGCTGTTGGTGCAGTTGACCGCGCTCAGGGAGCTGAGGACCGAGCGGAACTCGGTGGTCTCCTCGGGGGTCTCCAGCGCCTGCAGGCTGAGGATCGCCATGGCTTTCTCCTTCTCTTCCCGGGTGGTGCGGTGGGTTTCCCGGCGGTCGCCGGAACTCGGGGGCGGCGGGTGGTCCCGGCCGCGGTGGGCGCCCTGGGGGTCGGGGAGCGGCGAGGCTCCTCGGTGCCGGGGCGGGGTGGTGGGCTCAGGCCGGGCCTGCGGGCCAGAACGGCAGTGGCGAGGTGCCGTCGAAGACCGCGGCGAGTGCGGTGAGCACTCCGGCGGTGCCGGTCGCCAGGTCCATGGAGAGCCGGAGCAGTTGTTCGCCGGGGAAGGCCGGCCGCCCGTGGTGGGGCAGCACGTGCCAGGCCAGTCGCCGGATGTGACGGCGGATCAGCTGCGCATCGTGCTCGGCGGGGCGGGAGTCCCTGGCGAGCAGGGCGATCAGTCCGGCGCGGCCGTTGAACAGGCCCGGCTGGACGATGAACTCCGGTGCGGCGGCGGCGCGGATCAGGGCCAGCTGTTCGGCGAGTTCGGGGTCGGGCCGGTGGCGCAGGTAGGCGGCCAGGACGACGGCGATGCCCGCGCTGCCGGACTCCAGGTAGGGCAGCACCCGGGTGCCGTCGTCGACCTGCAGGGTGCCGTCCTCGGCGACCACGCAGCGGGCCAGGTCACGTTCGAGGGCGGTGCGGGCGAGGTCGAGCAGCGCGGGCTCGGCGGTCTGCTCGAACAGGTCGAGCAGCAGCAGGGCGGTTCCGCTGGCGCCGTGCAGGAGTCCGGTGCGGGCGCCCGCCGGGCCGGTCCCGTACAGGTCGAGCCGGGTGACGGCGCGGTCGGCGCTCTCGGCGGCCGCGGCGAGCAGGGTGCGGTCGCCGGTGGCCCGGGCGAAGTGCAGCTGGGCCAGGCCGATGCCCGCCAGTCCCGCGGACAGGTCGGCCCCGTACCCGTCCTGCTCGTCCTTGCCCAGCCGTTCCAGCAGGTCGAGGGCGGCCGGGCGGTGTCCGAGGCGGTCCAGGACGACGGCGGTGCCGTGCGCTCCCACGAACAGTCCGGGCCGGCAGGGTTGGCGTTCGACGGCGTCCAGCAGCCAGCGCACGTGCGCCGGGTCGGGCGTCGCGCCGACGGTGTGCAGGGCCCAGAGGACGCCGGCCGCGCCGTAGGACAGGCCGAGGCCGTCGTGGGTGAACTGCGCGGGGTCGCCGGGGAACAGCCGGTCGGCGCGTTCGGGGGTGGCGGTCGAGGTGATCGCGCCGACCAACCCGTCGCGCAGCCGCGGCCAGCTGTCGGGGTCGCCGTCGAACAGCGCCTCGACGGCCGACGGCGCGGTCTCGCCGCTCCCCTCGGCACCTGCCGTGCCGTTGGTGGCGGCGAGTGGCGCGGTCCGGCCGGGCAGGCGGGTCGCGGGCAGGTAGGTCGCGGGCAGGGCGAAGCGGGCGCGGGCCGCACGGACCAGGCTCCGGCCCTTGCCGGGGTGCAGCGAGGTCAGTGGCAGCAGCGGCATGAAGGCCCACAGGCGCAGGGCGTCGAGCGCGTGCTCGTCGACCGCGAACCCGGTCAGTCCGGCGGGTGCCGCGAAGCCCGCGGCGCCCAGCGCCGGGCGGACGAAGTCCGTGACGGGAGAGGAGAGTTCGAAGTCGACGAAGGCGACGGTGCCGTCCGGCCGGACGATCAGGTTGCGCGGGTGGAGGTCGCCGAAGACGATCCCGCGCTCGTGGATGGCGCGCAGTCCGCGTTCGACGGCGTCCAGCACCGCGAGGGCCTCCTCGCGGTACGCCGCGACGGCGTCGTCGTCGACGTCGGGGTGGATCAGCGGGTAGCGGCGGCCGAACCAGTGGTGCAGGCCCTCGCCCTCGACGTACTCCTGCACCAGGAACCGGTGTTCCCACGCCGTCAGGTCGCCGAGCACCGCGGGCACCGCGTCGACTCCGGCCAGCGCCTCCAGCACCTGCCGCTCGCGGCCGAGCCGCTGCACGGCGTCCTCGCCGCGCTGGTCGAGGCCGGCGTACGGGCGGGCTTCCTTGAGCACCACCTGCGCACCGCCGCCGGACGGCCGGGCCAGGTAGATCCCGCCGCCGTTGGAGAAGTGCAGGGCGCGCTCCACCGTGTACGGGAACGCGTCGACGCTGTTCCCGCCCGCCCCGGCCAGGGCCTCGGCGAGCACGGCGGGCCGCGGTGCCCAGTCCGGCACCTCGAACACGGCGCGGCGCACGTCGGGGCGCAGCCGTCCGGTGGGTTCGCGGAAGGCGAGGACCAGTTCGCCCTCCTCGTTGCGGCAGAACTGCTCGGTGAACGCGCCGTACCGCAGGTGGAGCGGGCCGTTGCGCCAGCGCAGGTCGCTGAGGATGTACGGGCCCGGCGCGCCGTCGAGGGCGGTGTCGAGGTCGGTGAGACATCGTTCCAGCTGCGTGTCGTCGAGGGGGTAGAGCGTCATGAACTTGCCGCTGGAGCCGCGCGAGGCGTACTTGGCGTTCTGCGTCTGCACCAGGGCCGGGCTGCGCAGGAACTTGAACGGCACGCCGTGTTCGAAGCAGTAGGCGCGCACTGTGTCGAGGATCTGCGACGCGTTGTGCAGCCCGGCGCTGACGTGGATCTTCCAGCCCTGGTCGGGCAGCGGGGCGGTCGGCTGGTATCCGGCCCACACCTCGCGCAGGCTGCGGGTCCAGCCGTCCGGTACGGGTTCGGCGACCGCGGGGTACTCGTCGCGGGCCGCCCACTGGACCGGGGAGTCGTAGAAGACCGGATCGGCGTAGGAGTACGCCTCGTAGCGCATGTCCATCGGATCGCTCCATGGCGTGTCGCGGAAGGGAGGACGGTGCCCCTGGCCTGCGGCCGGGAGTGCCGGCCGGGCCTGGTTGGCTGCCCACCGAGAGTCTGCGGTGGGCGGCGCGCGGGGTGCCAGGGCATTCGGAGCGGTTGTCCGGAATCGGCGGGCGCACAGCGGTCGCATGCCCGATCAGGCCGTTCACCTGGGAAGATCACTCCTGGTGATCGCTGCGGGCGGTACCGGCACACCACAGGGGCCGCTCGGCTCCGTCGCTCACCCGGTCGGCCTCGCACTCTTGGCGGAGCGCACAGGGTGCGGGCCGAGCTTCCGGCCGGGAGCCCGGTGTCCGGTATCCGACCGGCGCACCGGCAGCGCGTACCGGACACCGCACAGCCGGACAGCCGGGTGTCGCGCACCGTGCGCCCCGCGGATTGGTCAACTGGCCTGAATGGGAAGAGATTTGATGGTCCATCAGGACCGGCGGGCGGCTCGCGAAGCGGGGGGGGCGGCCACCCCCGCCCCGTCGGCGTCCCGGGGCGGGCCGCAGGCGCCGCCGGATCGGATCGCAGGCGAAGTTATGCTGGGCGTCGTCACAGCTCAGCCGCTTCCGGGGGGACCCTTGCCACGCCGCTCGTTCCGCCTGCCCTGGCCGGGCCGGCGCCGTTGGTGGGTGGCTGTCGTGGCGGTGGTGCTGTTGCTCGCCCTGCTGCCGGTCTTCCGCGCGGGCGGGCGGGACGCGGCGGACGGCCCGCGGTTGACGGTGGCGACCTGGAACATGTGCGGGGTGCTCGACTGGGGCTGCGCGGAGTTCGGCGACGGCGCGGCGAAGACGTCCGCCCTGGTGGGGCTGGTGCACGGGCGCGGCGCACGGGTGGTGCTTCTGCAGGAGGCCTGCGCGGGCGACGTGGAGGCGGCCCGGCAGGCGCTCGGCGCGACCGCGTGGCAGCTGGCCTTCCAGCCGTACGAGCAGGTGGGCGCGGACGGTCGGCGCTCGCCGGTGGCGTGCGGCGGCGGGGCGGAGCGCGGGGACGCCGGGTTCGGGATCCTGGCGAACGCGGAGCTGTCCGGTCAGGTCGTGGTGCCGGCCGCGCAGCCGACGTCCGGTCTTCAGCGCGGCGTCCTGTGCGCGACGGCGGGCGCGGACCTGCGGGTGTGTGCGGCGCACCTGTCGCTGCCGCCGTCCGACCGCTCGCGCCGCGACCTGGAGTTCCGGGACGACCAGTTGGCGGCCCTGCTGACCGCGGCGGGCGACGGTCCGGCGGTCTTCGGCGGGGACTTCAACGCCTCACCGCCGAAGCCGGGCAACAAGGACGCCTGGATCTGGCCCGCCGCCTACTTCGACCGCGTCCAGGAGTGCGACCAGCAGCACCCGGCGCAGCCGGGCGGGCGGGCCACCCACGACAACGGACTGAAGCTCGACTACCTCTTCACGGCCCTCCCCCGGCACGGCTGCCGGCTCGCCGACACCGGGGTGTCGGACCACCGGGCGCTGGTGCTCGAGGTATCCGCCGCGCTCTGACGGGCCGTCCTCCCGACGGGCCGTCAGGTGCCGTACCGGGCGCGGAGGCGCTCGTCGCGGGCGAGGACACCGGCGACGGTGAAGGTGACCCGGGCGGGTTCGGAGGCGCGGTCGTCGGCGGTGACGGCGTAGGCCTCGACGGTGTGTTCGCCGCCGCGCCACTCCCAGGCGGGCTGCCAGGTCCAGTGGCCTTCGGGGGTGACGGGGGTGGCGCCGAGGGAGCGGCCCTGGACGGCGAACTCGACCCGGGCGGCGCCGGGCGCGGCGCCGGTGAGGGCGACCGCGGGTCCGGCGACCAGGCTCTGGTCGGCGGGTTCGGCGATGGCGGGGGCGGGCAGCGGCGGCCGGGGCGGGGTGACGGTGAGGGTGACCTGGGTGCGCGGGCTCTGGTTGCCGTCGGCGTCGACGCCGAAGATCTTGAAGGTGTACTCGCCGGCCTCCCAGGGCTGGCTGAACCGCCGGGTCCAGCTGCCGTCGGCGGCGACCGGCGGGGAGCCCATGTACTTGCCGTTCAGCCACATGCTGACCCGGACCGCGCCGGGGGCCCGGCCAGCGAGCGCGACGGCGTCGCCGGGGACGGTCCGGCCGGGGGCGGGGTGGACGACCTGCGGGCGGGGGAAGCGCTCGGTGGCGGCGAGGAAGGCGTCGATGCCGGCGGTGTCGCGGTCGGGCTGCTCGCCGCCGGCCCGGGCCAGGCCGAACTGCGGGGTGAGGCCGGCCACCAGCAGGTTGAGCAGGCCGAGGACGGCGGGCAGGGTGTGGGCGGTGACCTTGTCGTGGCCGGTGATCTGCGGGGAGTCGTTGTAGAGGACGTTGAAGTGCGGGTAGTCGCGGAACCCGGCGAGGTATGGGGCGACCTGGGTGGTGTAGTGCTCGTCCTGCGGGGAGGTGACCAGGTAGATCCGGGTCTGCCGGTGCGGGCTGGTGGCGACCAGCTGCGGCATCAGCGCGTCGAGCACGGCGACCTTCTCGGGCGTGGGCTGACCCATCATCAGCTGGGCGGCCTCGGGGCGGCGTTCGTGCAGCGCGGTACCGATCCGGAACTGCGGGACGATCGACAGCACGTTGCCGTAGCCGTGGCGCAGGCCGAAGTGGAGCGCCGCGGTGCCGCCCTTGGAGCCGCCGAACATGGTGCACTGCTCGGGGCCGAGGCCGAGCGCCCCGGCGACCTTGGCGATCAGCGCGGCGACGGCCTGCTCGACGGCGAAGTCCATGTCCTTGCACAGGTAGTAGGCGTTGCCGCCGTCGAACAGGTCGCGGATCCACAGGATGTTGGCGCGGACCCGGTCGAGCACGCCGTTGGAGAAGCCGTACTCCTCCGGGGCGGAGAAGTTCGCGAACACCACGACCAGGTGGCGGGTGCCGTGCCTGGCGTGGCTGAACCGGTACTCGACGGGGACCGGGCCGCTGGTGTCGACGCCTTCCAGCACGGTCCGGGCGGGACGGGCGGGGCGGGCGGGGCGGGCCGCTTCGGCCATGGTGTCAGTCCGTTCCTCGGCGCATCAGTTGCAGGTCGCGCAGCCGGGCGGCGGCTGCGTCGGACTCGCGGGGGGTGGTCAGTTCGGCGGGCAGCGGCCACGGGATGCCCTCGAAGGTGTCGAGGGGTTCCGGGGCGGCGGGCGCGGCCGGGGCGGGGACGGGTCCGACGGGATCGAGGTCGCCGCCGGCGGTGAGCGTGGTGTCGACCAGCCGGGCGGAGGCGTAGCCGTCGTCGAGGTCGCAGAAGGCGTCCTGGAAGCGGCGGTAGCGCTCGGCGTAGCTGCGCCGGACCAGGTCGACCTCGCGGATCGCGGTGACCAGGTCGGCGGAGTCGTGCAGCAGCGGGCCGGGGGCGCTGCGTTCGAAGTCGAAGTAGAAGCCGCGCAGGGTGTCCCGGTAGTGCGCCAGGTCGTAGGTGAAGAACAGGATCGGGCGGCCGGTGTTGACGTAGTCGAACATCAGGGACGAGTAGTCGGTGACCATCACGTCGGTGATCAGCGACAGGTCGGCCATGTCGGGGTAGTCGGAGACGTCGTGGACGAAGCCGTCGCCGGCCCGCGGGACGGGGTCGACCACGTTGGGGTGGCGGCGGACCAGCAGGACGTGGTCCTCGCCGAGCCGGGCGCGGGCGTCGTCGAGGTCGATCCGGAAGTCGAACTTGTACCGGCCGGGGGCGTAGTACTGGTCGTCGCGCCAGGTGGGGGCGTACAGCACGACGCGCTTGCCGTCGGGAACGCCGATCCGGCGGCGGATCTCGGCGGCGCGGCGGGCGGTGTCGGGGCGGCGCAGCACGTCGTTACGGGGGTAGCCGCACTCGACGAGTTCGCCGGGGAAGCGGAAGGCGCGCTTGAGGATGGGCGTGGAGAAGCTGTTCGGGGAGACCAGCAGGTCCCAGTTCTCGACCTCGGTCTCCAGCCGTTCCAGGTAGCGCTGGTCGGCGAAGTGGACGGCCTCGATGTCGTGGCCGATCTTCTTCAGCGGAGTGCCGTGCCAGGTCTGCACGACGACCTGGCCGGGGCGCTTGCGGAACCAGTCGGGCAGGTGGTTGTTGGCGACGACGTAGCGGGAGGTGGCGAGCGCCTCGTACCACTCGGGCGACCACATCCGCACGGCGCGCGCGGTGGGCGGCACGTCGACCTGGTCGTCCTTGACCACCCACAGGTGTTCCAGCGGGAGTTGACGCCGGATCAGTTCCTCGTGGACGGCGCGCGGGCTGTCCGAGTACTGGGTGCCCTTGAAGGCGTCGAACAGCACGGTGGGGCGGACCGGGCGCTGCCGGGCGGCGGGGTACGCCTTGGTGCGCAGCAGCTTCTGCCGGTAGGGGCCGCGGGCGTGATCGGGCATCGCGGAGTGCACCTGGAGGGAGAGCCGGTCGTAGCTCTCGGCCTGGAGTTCATAGCGCCGTTGGTCGGCTTCGTGGTCCTGCGGCAGGGTCGGGACGGCGGCCTGGTCGAGTTTGAGCATCAGGTCGGGGAGCCGGTCGGCGGGGGCGACCGGGGCGGGGTCCTGGCGGCGCAGGTAGAGGTCCCAGCGTCCGGCGGCGAGCGGGACGGTGCCGGCCAGGGTGCGGATCCGGGCGGGGGCGAACGCGGCACGGAAGTACTCGCCGCGCCACTCCAGCGGGACGGCGCGCTCGGCGCCCTGGGCACGGGAGCGCAGCATCAGGTGGGCTTCGCGGCGCTGGGCGGGCGGCATCAGGCGGACGGCGGGGTGGCGGCCGACGATCTCCAGGGTGCCGTCCTCGTCCCAGCCGGAGCGGGTGACCAGCGGGAGCGCGGCGCGTTCGAACAGCACCAGGTAGCCGGAGCCGTTGCGGTGGACCACGAGTTCGCGGTCGCCGTCGGCGGTCTGCAGCGCGTCGGGCATCCGGTGGTGGCCGTCGGGGGTGTCCTCGGCCATCACCGGGTACATCGTCATGCTGCGTCCGGCGACGTGGAAGGTGGTCTTCCAGCCGTTGGCGCCGAGTTCCCAGGAGCTGGGCACCGCGCCGTCGGGGTCGTCGGCTGGCGCGGCCCGGTGGGCGGGGACGAGGGCGCGCAGCGGCACCCGGCTGGTGAAGGTGCACCAGCCCTCGCCGCCCGCGGTGAACTGGACGGGGGCCTGCTGTCGGCCGCCGCCGCCGAGGCTGACCAGTTGCAGCCGGCCGGATTCGGGGACGGTGGGCCCGAGGTAGACGCCGCGCAGTTCGAGGTGGCCGCCGGTGACGCGGTGTCCGGTGATCCGGCAGCGGACCACCTCGACCCGCAGCTTGAGCCGGTTCTGCACGAACAGCGGCAGCACCCGGGTGTTCTTGGCGACGTACCGGTAGGGCGGGTTGGCGGCGGTGCCGACGCTGCCGCGGTCGAGGCCGCGGTAGCGGAACAGGCCGCGGCTGAGCACGCCGGCCGCGACGTCCCAGGTGCCCTCGACCCATTCGCCCTTCTGCTTGAGGCGGTTGGTGTCGATGGCGGCGGTGAAGCCGGCCCAGTCGTAGCAGTACCGGTTCTGGTTGGAGTGCTCGGTGGCGTGCGGGGCGTAGACGGTCCGGGCGGGGACCAGCAGCATCCGGTCCTGCTTCTTGTTGCGCAGGGCCAGCGCCTTGACCGACATGTGCCGCTTGTGGACGTTGATGAACCGGATGTAGGCGTTCCCGCTGATCGTCAACTGCTCGCCGTCCCAGTGCACTTCGCCGACCGAGCCGTGCAGGGACAGCTCCTTGCCGAGCCGGTACGCCTTGCGGCCGATGCCGACGGCGCGGTCGCCGAGGTGCGGGTACTTGAGGTACCGGCGCAGTCGGCGCTGGACCGGGATCGGGCCGCCGCGGCGTTCGAACTCGAGCACTTCGAGGAGTTCCTTGAGCCGCCGGCCCCGCACCAGCAGCCACTTGACCCGGGCTTCGGCGGGCAGTTCGCCGATCAGGTCGTCGCCGGCCTCGTCGAGGAAGTCGTTGGCCCACTCCAGGAAGGCGTGGTGGTACTCCTCCTCGGCGTCGGGCAGCACCTTCAGGTGGAGCATCAGGTCGGACTTGAGGCAGGCCAGGTCGTACTGGCGCTTGGAGTCGGCGAAGCGCTTGGAGCGGTGCGAGCCGAGGAAGCGGCTGACCGACTGCACGGCGGCGACCCGGTCGCGCAGGTTTTCGAGTTCGTGGTGGCGCTGGGTGATGGAGGGCGCGGCGCCGGCCTCGCGGCGCCGCCAGTAGTAGACGACGTCGGTGAGGACATCGACCTTGGCGGCCCGGAAGTGCGCGAACATGTTGACCCAGGAGTCCTCGTAGAGGACGCCTTCCGGGAACTCGATGTAGTGGTGGTCCCAGAAGGTGCGCCGGAACAGCTTGTTCCACACCGTGCGGTCGTAGATGAGTTCCGCGAAGTCGGTGATGTGGGTGCCGCGCCGGTTGGCCCGCATCGGCCCCCGGTGCAGCGGGGACTGCCACTTCTTGGTGGAGTTCATCATCTGCACGTTGCCGGAGACGAAGTCCGAGCCGGACTCCTCCAGGCTCTGCAGCAGGATCTCGTAGGCGTGCTCCGGGAGGACGTCGTCGCCGTCGACGAACGCCAGGAACTCGCCCCGCGGGTGCATGGCGCGCAGCCCGGTGTTGCGGGCGTGGCCGGGGCCGTGGGGCTGCTGGCGGATCAGCCGGAACCGCGGGTCGCGTTCGCACCGGGCGCGGGCGATCTCGGTGGACCGGTCGGTCGAGCCGTCGTCGACCAGGATCACCTCGAAGTCGCGGAAGGACTGCCGGGCGATGGACTCCAGGCATTCCTCGAGATAGGTCTCGACGTCCTGGAACGGCACGACGACGCTGAGCCGCGGACGGTGCGCCTGCAACGGATCCTCCCTGCTTGGTCCGGCCTACTTGGTCCGGCCTGCTTGGTTCGGCCTGGTGTGAACGCGGCGTGAAGGTGCGTCAGCCGCGCTTCGCCGCCGCCGGGATCGGCCCGTTCTCCCGCAGCGCCTGCCACAGCCGTCTGGCGGCGGGCTCGTCGGCCACCACCCGGTTCGGGTCGATCCGGTCGGCGACCACGGGCAGCATCAGGGTCTGCATGCGGTCCGCGCGAAGGCCCTTCATGCTCTGTGCGAAGGTCGCCAGGCTCGGCAGCGAGCCCAGGTCGGAGTCGGTGGTCAGCGCCTTGGTGGCGGCGTCCACCACCCCGTAGAGCTTGGTCGGGCTGGACAGGGTGCCCTGCCGCTGGAGTTGGGAGAGCACCGCGAGCAGGAACTTCTGCTGCAGCCCGATCCGGCCCAGGTCGCTGCCGTCGCCTATGCCGTGGCGGGTGCGCACGAACGCGAGCGCCTGGGTGCCGTCCAGGGTGTGGGTGCCGGCCGCCAGGTGCAGCCCGCTGTACTTGTCGTCGATCGGCTTGTCGACGGTGACGTCCACCCCACCCATCGCGTCGACGAGTTCCTTGAACCCGGCGAAGTCGATCTCCACGTAGTGGTTCATCCGCAGCCCGGTCATCGACTCGACGGTCTTCACCACGCAGGCGGGGCCGCCGCCGGTGTAGATCGAGTTGAACATCACCCGGGGCGCGGCCGGCAGTTGCCTGCCGGTGCCGGAGGTGCAGGCCGGGCGGGCGACCATGGTGTCGCGCGGGATGCTCACCACGGTGGCCTCGGCCCGGCCCTGGGGTATGTGCACCACCATCGCGGTGTCCGAGCGCGCGGTGCCGCCGACGTCGCCGCCGGCCAGGTCGCCGTTGTCGCCGGAGCGGGAGTCCGAGCCGAGCACCAGGATGTCCTGCGCCCCGGCCGGCAGCGGCGCCGGCCGGTCCTCGCCCAGCGCCTGGTGCAGGTCGACGGTGTCGAGGTTGCCCTCCAGGTGCCGGTACGTCCACAGCGCGGCGCCGCCGCCGGCCAGCCCGAGCGCCGCCACCACGGCCACACCGGTCAGCAGGATCTTCCTGCCCCGGCGGCGGCGCGGCCGGACGTCGGCCGCCATGTCGTCACTGAGCGCCATGCTGTGCGAGTCCTCCCTGGATCCGGCACTGGTGCGTGCCCGGACCGACACATGCTCTCATGCGGAATTTCCCCTTCCTTCACCTGTTCGATCACGGACCTATACCAGTTCTTTGCGTTTCCATTCCCTAACGCTCCGTCACCGACCGGCTCCGTTCGGATCCCGCCGGCAGCCCGTGCCCGCTGCCGGGGCGAAGGTCCACCGCGCCCGGCTCGAGCCGCTCCCCGTACGGCAGACTGACCGTCATGCCCGCCGATCCCGAGGCCGTCGCCGCAAGCTCGCTCGCCGCCGAACTCGCCGCCACCGCCGCCGCTTCGGGCCTGCGCCTGCCCGAACCGTCCTCGGCGGCGGCGGACCGGATCGTCACCTTCGGCGACGACCCCGCCGACACCTTCGGCGACGCCCCCGCCGAACACGACACCGACCGCTCCCGGGCCGTGGTGATCGGCCGTCACCGCACCGGCAGTTACCACGTCCGGCTCTCCCGGCACGGCGCGATGCTCGCCCACGGCACCACCCCCGATCTGGCCGCGATCACCGCCGCGGTGGCCGCCTGGACCTCGGGCGCCGACCTCGACCGGACCGGCCGGGCCGCCCCGTTCCTGCGCATCCCCGACTGGGCCCGGGCCCACGAGCGCGAACGGCTCGACCCGGTCGAACTGGCCTGGCGCCAGGACCTCACCCGCTGCGAGGTGGTCGGCAGCGGCTGGGACCGCTTCCCGGCCGCCCGCGCCCTGCTGGAGGCCGCCTTCGCCGAGCCGACGCTGCGTCAACTGAGACCCGTGCACAGCCACTTCTCGCTCTGGTTCTCCAACACCGCCGACCACCCCTACCGGCACGTCGGCCTCACCGCCGAGCCGCTGCCCGACGGCCGCTACCGGCTCCACTCGCGCTCCACCGAGGACGAGGCCGAGGAGGTCGCCGACGCCGCCACGGCGGTGGCCCGCCTCCTCGCCGCCCTCCCCCCGGACCTCGGCCCGACTCGCTGAAACGCCGACTCTCCGGCCACCGCACCACGAGGGTCCGGCGCCGCCGCGCCGGGCGATCCCCGCGGTGGTGCCGCGGCGGCAGCCGGTCCGGCGGTACGTTGGGCGACGAGCCTGCACGGCCCTCCGTGCAGCAGGCCGGAGCCCCGGAGCACGGAAGGTGTCGAGCGCGCGTGGACGAGGTCGGCGTGGACGAGGTCGGCGTGACGAAGGTCAGCGGCACGGTCAGCACCGAGGAGGTCCTGGCGGCCATCGCCGACGGCGGGTTGGCCGACTGGCGCAAGCTCGCCCAGCCCCTTGCCGCCCGGTACCGGGTGCCCGGCGCGGTGGCCGGGGCGGCGTTCGTCGCCGCCGTCGCGGCGGCGGCCGAGGCCGCCGGACTCCAGCCCGAGCTGCGGCTCGGCGCCGGCTACGCGGAGGTGGCGCTGTCCACCGTGGACGCGGCCACCGGCGTCCGGGCCGTCACCGCCGCCGACCTGGCGCTGGCCCGCGAGGTCAGCCGGATCGCCGCCGACCACCGACTCACCGCCGTACCGGGCGAGTTGGCGCAGGTGGAGTTCGCCCTGGACACCGCCGACCAGACGACCGTCGGCCCGTTCTGGGCCGCCCTGCTCACCGGCGACGCCGCACACCACCACCCCGCGGACGACGCCGTGCTCGACCCCGGCAATCGCGTCCCCCCGGTCTGGTTCCAGGCCACCGAACCGCACCACCCACCGCGCCAGCGCTGGCACATCGACCTGTGGCTGGCCCCCGAAGTCGCCGACGCCCGCATCGCCGCGGCGATCGCCGCCGGCGGAACCGTGGTGGACGCCTCCCACGCGCCCTCCTTCACCGTCCTGGCCGACCCCGACGGCAACCGGGCCTGCGTCTGCACGGCACTGCGCCCCGGCTGAGGCGGCCGCTCCCCCGCCGTCCCCTCACTCACGCGACGGCGCGACGGTCCGGCTCCACGGTGTCCCCGGACGCCTCCCGATGCGCGGGGTTCTCCGGTCACTTCCATCTGACGACGCACCGGGCCCGGACGCGTTCGCCGTGGTGCCCGAGCACGTCCCGGTCCACACCTGGAACCTGTCCGGCTGCGCCACCGGCCACGCCCCGTCCGGGCGGCACCGCCACACCTTCGGCGGGGTCTCGGACGCGGCGTTCCGGCTGATCCCGCTACTGGAGGCAAAGCACTGGCCACGCCGACTGACGGCCCGTCAGGATGCGTCTCGCGCAGGTCAGACGACCGTACCCGCGTCAGTTCTCCTCGCGGCGCGGCCCGGCGCGGTGGCGGCCGCGGCGGGGGCTGGGCCGGGCAGTGGCCACGGCGGCGGCCAGCACCAAGGGCGTGAGCAGCAGAACCATGGTGAGGTGCATCGCGTTCCTCCTGATCGGGCAGATCGTCCGGTTCCCACCGATGCCGTTCCCGGGCGCACGGCGTCCATGTCGCGCGTCTCGCCGGATCACCCTCCAGGACCGCGAATCCCCCGCTCGGCGGGCCGCCGAACGAAGCTGACACTGCGCCCCCTGACCGGCGGGCGGGGCGGTAAAACCGTTCGTGTCACCCGGTCCTGACGTGCTTTCATGCGGGTCATGGGACACACCTTCGACGAACTGCTGGACGAGGCCGCGGCGGTCTCGGTGGACGGCTGGGACTTCTCCTGGCTCGACGGCCGGGCCACCGAGCAGCGCCCGTCCTGGGGGTACCAGCGGTTGCTGCGTCAGCGCCTCGCCGGCGCCACGGCCGCGCTGGACGTGCAGACCGGCGGGGGCGAGGTGCTGGCGGGCGCTCGCCCGGAGCGCTTCCCGCAGGTGATGGTCGCCACCGAGGGCTGGCCGCCGAACATCGCGAAGGCCACCGCACTGCTCCACCCGCTCGGCGCGGTCGTGGTCGCCAACGCGGAGGACGCGCCGCTCCCCTTCGCGGACGGCGCCTTCGACCTGGTCACCAGCCGTCATCCCGCGATCGTCGACTGGCCGGAGCTCGCCCGCGTCCTCGCCCCGGGCGGCACCTACTTCGCCCAGCACGTCGGCGACCGCACCAACGTCGAGACCAGTGAGTTCTTCCTCGGCCCGTTCGACGTCCCCGACGTCCGCGACCACGAGGTGGAGGCGGCCGCCGCCCGCGCCGCGGGGCTGGAGGTGGTGCAGTGCCGCAACGAGCGGCTGCGCCTGGAGTTCTTCGACGTCGGCGCGATGGTCTACTTCCTGCGCAAGGTGATCTGGTCGGTACCGGGCTTCACCGTCGACGCCTACCGCGACCGCCTGCGCGACCTGCACGAACTCATCGAGCGCGACGGCGCCTTCGTCTCCACCATGTCCCGCACCCTGTTCGAGGTCCGCAAGCCGAGCGTCTGAGCCGACGTCCGGTAGCCGTGCGGTCGCCGTGCGGTCGCCGTCCGGGCTCGGGTCGGACGACGGACGACGGACGGCGGGCGCGCGGCGAGCGTCAGAGCGTGGTGACCGCGAACACCCAGAGGTGGCGGGCCGGTTGGACCACCGCGTAGTGCGCGATCACCGTCTCCGTGGTGACCACCCGCACCGTGTCGTCCAGGTCGTACCGGTCCGCCTGCGGCCACGCCGCCGGGTTGTCCTGGGCCCGCAGCAGGGCGGCCCGCAGTTCCTCGCGCGCCGCGACCGGCAGTTCGGCGATCACCTCGGCCACCTGTTTGGCGATCCGCACCTCGTACCGGACGCTCACCGGCCGAAGACCTCGTCCAGGCCCAGCCCGCCGTCCATCGGCCGCCCCTCGGCCACCCACTGCTGGTACACGGGCGCAGCCAGCCGCCCGGCCCGCTCCGCCGCGCTGCTCCGCCGGTCCGCCTCGGCCAGCGCGGCCAGGTACTCGGCCGTGCTCATGCCCGCCTTCGCGGCGGTGGCCTCGACCCAGGCCGCAAGGCCGGCCTCCATCACCACCGGCTCCAGCTGACGCACAGTCATGGCACGGAGTCTATCCACCCACCCCCCACCCGAAACCGCCCCGCCCGCTCCCGCATCGGCAACCCCCTTCCCACCGGAGCCCGTCGAGCCGGGTCCGGCGATTTGCGGAGGCCCAGTAGGGGTGAACCCGATGGCGTCCCGGAGGCGGCAACGCCGCCCGCTCCGGCGAAGCCCCTACACCCCTGAGGCGACGTCAACTCCCGTTCTCCCGACCTACCGTCGTGGGCATGACCGGTATGCGTCGCACTGCCGCCGCCGCAGCCCTGCTGCTGGCCCTGCCCCTGTCCGTCGTCGCCACCACTCCGGCGCTGGCCGCGCCTTCGCCCGGCGCCGTCGCCACCGCGCCGAGCACGGCCACCGCATCGAGCACGGCCACCGCGCCGGAGGTCGACCACGCCGACCTGCCGCGCCCGACCGGCCGCTACGCCGTCGGCCGGGAGATCCTCCACCTCGTCGACCAGGACCGGCCCGACCCGTGGGTCCCGTCGGCGGGCCCGCGCCAGCTGATGGTGTCGATGTACTACCCCGCGAAGGCCGGGACGGGCGGGCCGGCCCCGTACATGACCCCCGAGGCCGCCCGCCTCATGCTGGACGGAAAGCTGCCGGGCAACACCATCCCCACCGAGGCGGTCACCGCGACCCGGACCTGGTCGGAGTCCGGCGCGCGCCCGGAGCACGGCCGGTTCCCGCTCGTGCTGCTCTCCCCCGGCTTCACCATGCCGCGCACCGAACTGACCAGCCTCGCCGAGGACCTGGCCAGCCGGGGGTACGTCGTCGCGCTCGTCGACCACACCTACGAGAACACCGGGACCACCTTCCCCGACGGGACGACGCTCCCCTGCGTCATCTGCGGCCGGTTCCCCGAGGGCGGTCCCGCGGCCGTGTCCGCGAGCCGCGCGAAGGACATGTCCTTCGTCCTCGACCGGCTGACCGCCCACCCCCACCCCGCCTGGCGCTATTCCCGGATGATCGACGACGACCGGATCGGCATGGCCGGGCACTCGCTCGGCGGCGCGGCGGCCGTCCCGGCCATGCTCACCGACGACCGGATCCTGGCCGGTGTGGACCTGGACGGCACCATGGACTACGAGGTGCCCGCCTCCGGGCTCGACGGCAAGCCGTTCATGATGATCGGCCACCCGCTGGGCGGCGACGAGGACCCCACCTGGACGGACAGCTGGGCCCACCTCGACGGCTGGAAGCGCTGGTTGACGGTCGCCGGCTCCAACCACGGGACCTTCACCGACATCCCGGTGTTCGCGGAGAAGTTCGACCTCCCCGTCCCTCCCGGCAGCACGCTCACCGCCCAGCGCTCGGTGCAGCTCACCCGCACGTACGTCGCGGCCTTCTTCGACCTGCACCTGAAGGGCATTCCGCAACCGATCCTCGACGGCCCGACCGCGAGCAACCCGGAGATCAGCTTCCACCCCTGACGACCCGTGCGGACTGGACTCTAGGCGTAGTCCGCGACGGGCTGGGCGAGTCCCGGGCCACCGGCGTGCGGTGACGGGACGTAGCCCTCGGGCGGCCGGGGCAGGGCCTGCAGGCAGGCCGCCGAGCAGGCGTTGACCAGGAGCGGCAGGACGTCGGTGGCGACGCGCAGCGAGATCCACGCCTGGTTCCTGCGCCATGGCGCCCACGATACGAGGACGCGAGCGGGCCGGATCACTCCGGGTCCCCTCGGCCGCGGCCCACGCCCCTTATCCCCGGGCGAGTTCAGCAGGCGCAGGAGATGCCCGAGCGCGGCGCGGTCAGGTCGTCGATCGGACGCTGCTGGGTGCCGGCGGCCGAGTCGTACGCGAAGCCCTCGCGGACCCAGTACTCGAAGCCGCCGAGCATCTCCTTGACCTGGTAGCCGAGCCGGGCGAAGACCAGCGCCGCACGGGTGGCACCGTTGCAGCCGGGGCCCCAGCAGTAGGTGACCACCGTCTGGCTCGGCTCGATCAACTCCGGTGCCAGCTCGGCGATCCGCGCAGTCGGGATGTGCAGCGCTCCGGGGATGCGACCCTGCTCCCAGGCGACCTCACTGCGGGTGTCGACCACCACGATGCCGGGCACGCCGGACGCGAGGTCGGTGTGCACGTCCGAGACGTCAGCCTCGAAGGCGAGCCGGGCGGCGTAGTGCGCAGCGGCCTCGGCCGGGGCGGCGGCGGGCACGCTCAGGACGGCGCTGGTGATCTCGGTGGAAGCGGCAACAGACATGCGGAGGCCTCGCGTTCGTACTGGGCGGAACGGAATCCGGCGAACGGCCCCGGGTTCCCCCGGCCGCCGCCGATGACCTCATCCTCTGATCACCGACCCCACCCCGGCGAGTGGCGTAACCGCCTGAGACCGCCAAGATCCCGCCAAGCACGACCCCGTCCCCGCCCGCTCGGCCGTGCGGCTGATCGTTCAGCGGGCGAATTTCTCGATGGCCTCCGGCGTGACGGGGGTGAAGAAGTTGACGAGGTTGCCGTCGGGGTCGCGGAGCAGGAGCGAGCGGTTGCCCCAGGGCATGGTGGTGGGCTCGGTGACGAAGTCGGCGACGAGACCGGTCAGGTTCCGGTGGACGTCGTCCACGTCGGCGACGAGGAACTCGATGATCACGGAGTGGTTGTCGGCCGGGCGGGCGGAGCCGGGTGCGAACAGGGCCACGGTGCGGGTGCTGCCGATCGCGAGGGTCGCGCCGGCGGTCCGCAGTTCGGCGAAGTCCTCGGTGGACCAGTCCGCCCGCACTCCGGTGGCTCGCTCGTAGAAGTCGACGAGGCGCGCGATGTCGCCGGTGATGATCCGCGTCGAAACGAAGTCCATGGTGCTCTCCTCGGGTTGGTGGAGTCGTTGCACCTCGGACGTTAGAGCAGATAGTGGACAGAATCGGTCCGGTATCGACGCTAGGCTCGTGGACATGGCTCGACCCACCAGCCGCGTGCTCACCCTCCTGGAACTCCTGCAGTCCGGCGGCACCAGGACGGCGGCCGAACTCGCCGACCGGCTCGGCGTCGACGGGCGCACCGTGCGGCGGTACGTGGACCACCTGGTCGACCTCGACATCCCCGTCGAGGCGGTCCGTGGCCGCTACGGCGGGTACCGGCTCGCCCCGGGGTACCGGATGCCTCCGCTGATGCTCAACGACGACGAGGCGCTCGCCGTGCTGCTCGGCCTGGTCGCCGGCCGCAGGACGGGGTTGCTGACAGCTCCCGAGACGGCACCCGGGACCGCGGGCGAGACGGCAGCGGCCAAGATCCGCCGGGCGCTGCCCGAGCGCCTGGCCCGTCGGCTCGACGCCGTCATGGAATCGCTCGCCTTCACGGCTCCGCCGGGTGAGTCGGCCACCCCGGAGACCGGGGTCCTGCTCGCCGTCGCCGATGCGGTGCGACATCGCCGCCCGGTCTCGATCAGGTACACCGGCCGGGACGGCCGGCGAAGCGAACGCACGCTGCACCCGTACGGGATCGTCACCCATGCCGGCCGGTGGTACGTCACGGGCACCGATCCCGGGATCGGCCAGGACCGGACGTTCCGGCTCGACCGCATCGCGGACGCGCGGACGCTGCCGGGCTCGTTCGAGCCGCCCGCCGGACTCGACCCGGCTCAGCGCGTCCTGTCGGGGCTCGCCGAGGCCGCGTACCGGCACGAGGTGACCCTGCGGATCCACGGGACGGTCGATCAGGTCCGCACCCGGCTCCCCGCCAGTGTCGCGAGCGTGGCGGAGCCCGCGCCCGAGGAGGGAGCGGATCCGCACGCCGAGCGGTGGCTCCACGTCGAACTGCGCGCGGAGCGGCTCGACTGGCTGCCTCCCGTCCTCGCCTCGCTCGACCGGCCGTTCGTCATCGAGCGGCCGGACGAGCTCCGCGACCTCGTCATCGCGCTCGCCGACCGGCTCACCGCCTCCGCCCGCCGAGCCTGACGCCGCCGTCTCCCGCGGCCCCGAGCGCGGCACCGGACCCGACGCGGTGTCACTTCGCCGCTTCGCCGCGCACCTTCGCGAGGAACGCCGCCACGTTGCCCACCATGCGGTCGATCCGCTGCTCGGTGGTGAGGGACTCGTGGATCTTGGTGCCGGTCTCGCGGAGGCCGCGGACGTAGAGCGGGCAGGCGAGGTCGGCGCACATGTAGGCGCCGACGGAGTTGCCCTGGCGGCCGGCGGGCCCGGCCAGCGGGGCGACCAGGAGCGAGACGCCGCCGGTGTGGGTGGTGACGCAGAGGGAGCAGATGCTGCGGCGGGGCTGCCAGGAGGACGGGCTGGAGGTGCGCAGGACGATGGCCTGCGGGCGGCCGTCGAGCTCGGCGACCAGGTAGGCGCGGTCGGGGGCCTGGGGGTCGCGCCAGCCGAGGAAGTCGAGGTCGTCCCACGGCTGTTCGGCCAGCTCCCGGGGCAGGTTCAGGCGCTTCGCCTCGCCCTTGGAACAGTTCAGGAAGGCGGCGCGGATCTCGGTGTCGTTCAGTTCTCTCACGAAAGGCCACGCTAATTTGCCTAAGCCCTTTAGGCAAACGCATAATCGACGCAGGACGACGATCGAGGAACAGGAGGCGGCCGTGGCACGTGCCGGCCTGACACCCGAACTGCTGACCCGCGCAGGGGCGGAACTCGCCGACGAGGTGGGCTTCGAGCAGGTCACCGTCTCGGAGCTGGCCCGCCGCTTCGACGTGAAGGTCGCCAGCCTGTACTCGCACGTGCGGAACTCGCAGGACCTGAAGACCCGGATCGCCCTGCTCGCCCTCGCCGAACTCGCCGACCGCGCCGCCGAAGCGGTGGCCGGCCGCGCCGGACGCGACGCCCTCGCCGCCTTCGCCGAGGCCTACCGCGGCTACGCCCGCGAACACCCCGGCCGCTACGACGCCGCCCGGCTGCGCCTGGACCCGGAGACCGCGGCGGCGAGCGCCGGCGTCCGGCACGCCCAGCTGACCAGGGCGATCCTGCGCGGCTACCACCTCACCGAGCCGGCCGAGACGCACGCGGTACGCCTGCTCGGCAGCGTCTTCCACGGCTACATCAGCCTGGAGTCCGGCGGCGGCTTCGCCCACACCCCGGTCGACCCTCAGCAGTCCTGGGACTGGATCGTCGACTCCCTGGACGCCCTGCTCACCGCCCGCGCGAGCCACTGACCCGCCGTCAGCACCCGCGCCACCAGCACGACACCCGTCAGCACAGTTCCTCGACCGGCGGTTCCAGCGGACGGTCCCCCGGCGCGGGAGCGAGCCCGCGCAGCACGTGTTCCAGCACGTCGTCCAGCACCTGGTCCAGCGCCGGCCCGGCGATCTGCCCGCCGGCCGCCCGGGCGGCGACGCCGTGGACGGCGGTGAACAGGACGCCGAAGACGCGTTCGATGCTGCCGTCCCGGACCAGCCCCTCGGCCTGGCCCTGGGCGATCACCCGGTGCACCTCGGTCTCCAGGGGCAGCCAGGCCTGGTGGAGTTCGTCGGCGACCGCCGGGTCGTGCTTGCGGCTGAAGGTGAGTTCCAGCAGCGCGGGCCGCTCGGCGGCGAAGTCGACGTACGCGCGGGCGAAGGCGCGCACCCGGGCGTCGAACTCCTCGCCGGCCTCGGCGAGTCCGGCGTGCGAGGCGGCGGTGATCCGTTCGATGCCGGTCAGCGCGAGGGCGTCCAGCAGGGCCTGCTTGTCGCGGAAGTGCCGGCTGGGCGCGGCGTGGCTGACGTCGAGCGCGCGGGCGAGCTCGCGCAGCGAGAGTGCGTCGGCGCCGCGCTCCTGGAGTGCCCGCTCGGCCTGGTCCAGGAGGGCGGCGCGGAGGTCTCCGTGGTGGTAGCGGCCCGTTCGCATGAGCTCATGATAGGCGAGTGTTGCCGTTGACCACATTGTTGACACCGACTACATTCGGGTGTTGTCACCGCCAACATCTCCGACGAGCCCGAGGTAACCCCGATGGACTTCACCCGCAGCACCGTCCTGATCACCGGTGCCTCCACCGGCATCGGCGCCGCCTTCGCCCGCGAACTCGCCGCCCGCGGCGCCGACCTGGTGCTGGTCGCCCGCACCGAGGAGCGGCTGACGGCGCTCGCCGCGGAGCTGTCCGCGGCGCACGGCGTCGCGGCCCGCCCGCTCGCACTCGACCTGGCCCGCCCGGGCGCGGCTGCCGAACTCCAGCAGCGTCTGGCCGAACTGGACATCGTCCCGGACGTGTTGGTGAACAACGCGGGCTTCGGCATGCACGGCCCGCTGGCCGCGGCCGACCCGTCCCGGATCGCCGCCCAGGTGCAGCTGAACTGCCTGACCCTCACCGAGCTCACCACCCGTCTGCTGCCCGGCATGGTGGCCCGCGGCCGCGGCGCGGTGCTGAACGTGGCGAGCACCGCCTCCTTCCAGCCGATCCCGGGCATGGCGGTGTACGGGGCGACCAAGGCCTACGTGCTCTCGTTCACCGAGGCACTGGCCTACGAGCTGAAGGGCACTGGGGTGCGGGCGCTGGCGATCTGCCCGGGCGCGACGGACACCCCGTTCTTCGAGGTGATGGGCAACGAGGTGACCGGCCCGGGCGGCAAGCGGCGCCCGGAGCAGGTGGTCGCGACGGCGCTGGCCGCCCTGGCGAAGGGCCGGTCGAGCGCGGTGGACGGCCTGCTCAACCGCCTCACCGCGGCCGGCCCGCGCCTGCTGCCCCGCCGGGTGATCCCGGCCGTCGCCGCCCGCTTCACCCGCACCAGCGCTCTCGTCTGACGCCCCGTCGACCGCCGGACGCACGACGGCGGGCCCCCGGGGACACATAGATCCCCGAGGGCCCGCCGTCACCGACCGACCGTCACTGACTCACCGTCACCGACTGGCCGTCAGCAGCGCCGTCAGGCGGTGTCGCGCACCGGCAGCTTCCAGTTCGGCCGCGGGAAGTGGCAGGTGTAGCCGTCCGGGTAGCGCTCCAGGTAGTCCTGGTGCTCCGGCTCGGCCTCCCAGAAGTCGCCGAGCGGGGTCACCTCGGTGACCGCGTCGCCCGGCCACAGGCCGCTCGCGTTGACGTCGGCGATGGTGTCGATCGCGGTGGCCTTCTGCGCGTCGTCGGCGAAGAAGATCGCCGAGCGGTAGCTGCTGCCGATGTCGTTGCCCTGGCGGTTGAGCGTGCTCGGGTCGTGGATCTGGAAGAAGTACTCCAGCAGCGTGCGGTAGCTGATCCGCTCCGGGTCGTAGACGATCTCCAGCGCCTCGGCGTGGCCGGGGTGGTGGCGGTAGGTCGCGTTCGGCACCTCGCCACCGGTGTAGCCGGTGCGGGTCGACTCGACGCCGGGGAGCTTGCGGATCAGGTCCTGCATCCCCCAGAAGCAGCCGCCGGCCAGGACAGCCCGGTCCGTGGTCATCTCGTTCTCACTCCTCGCGTTGGACTCGACTCGGTCCGCCCGGCTGCCACCCCGGGAGGACCATCTGCTCCAACCTCCGCAAGCCCCCCGGTGTTCCCGGGCGACACCGTCCCACCTCCGGGTCAGCCCGCCAGCCCGTCCAGCACCTGCGCCCCGGGGAGCGCGGCGACGGCGCTGCCGGGCAGGATCAGCTTCCCGCGGCGCCGTCCGCTGCCGACCAGCACCCACCCGGCGGCGGCCACCGACGCGTCGACCAGCAGCGGCCAGTGCGCGGGCAGGCCGACCGGGGTGATCCCGCCGTACTCCATGCCGCTCTCGCCGACCGCGGTGTCGATCGGCGCGAACGACGCCTTCCGCGCGCCGAGGTGGCCGCGCACCGCCTTGTTGACGTCCAGGCGGGTGGTGGCCAGCACCAGGCCGGCGGCCAACGTGGTCTCCCCGCCGCGCTTGGCCGCGACCACCACGCAGTTCGCCGACGCCTCGGCCGGCACCCCGTACGCGGCGCAGAACACCGCGGTGTCGGCCAGTTCCGGGTCGGTGTCCACGTAGAGCACCGACCGCGCGGTCTCCGCGTCCCAGTTCTTCAGCGCCTCGGCCACCGGCGCGGCCAGCTCCGCCACGGCGTCCACCGCCCGGCGCACGTCGGGGAAGTTCCCGAACGGCGCCCTCACCTGCTCGTCCATGCGCCGACTCTAGCGAACGGGCCGTGGCCCGCCGTGCCACCTGCGCGGCATCGCGGCCCAGCCCGCGCACCGCCTGCGGCTGCGGCGTTCGGGTGAGCGCCGCCGGTGTCGCGCCGGTGCGGCCCCCGGGCGCGCCTATGGTCGTGGATGCGCCCCGCCCGGGGCCCCGGCCCCGGCCCAGCGGCGGTGGGGGCCGACGGTGACGAGCGGCTGGAGCGCCATGGCGACCGGGAACCCTCCGCATCAGCAGGCCCCCGCGGCGCGCGCCGGACGGGTGCTGGGCCGCTGGCAGCTGTGGCTGGTGCCGGGTGTGCTGTCCGCACTGGTCGCACTGTTCCTCTCGCTCCTCTACATGGGCGGCATCCTGACGCCCTCGGACGACCTGCACCGGATGCCGATCGCCCTGGTCGACTCCGACGCGGGCCCGCCGCTGCCCGGCCAGTCCGCCCCGATCGGCGCCCAGCTGGCCACCACGGTGGTGGCCGGCACCCCGCCGGGCCAGGTCCAGTGGCGGCAGCTCACCGCGGCCCAGGCCCAGGACCAGCTCGCCTCCGGCAAGGTCTACGGCGCGCTGGTCGTCCCGCCCGACTTCACCCGCTCCGTCGCCGCCCTGACGACCGGTCAGGCCACCGCCCGCCCGGTGCTGGAGGTGCTCACCAACCCGGGCGTGGGCTCGCTCGGCTCCTCGCTGGCGAGCCAGATCACCCAGCAGGCGGCGCACGCCTCGTCCGCGGCGATCGGCAAGCAGCTGGCGGCGGCCGCCACCGACGCGACCTCGACCACCCGGGTGCTGCTCGCCGACCCGGTGGACGTGCGGGTCCGGCCCGGCCATCCGATCGGCCGGCACACCGGGCTCGGGCTGTCCGCCTTCTACTACACGCTGCTGCTGGTGCTGGCCGGGTTCCTCAGCGCCAACCTGGTGCACAACGGCGTGGACACCTCGCTCGGCTACGCGGACAGTGAGATCGGCCCCTGGCACACCCGCCGTCCGACCGTGCCGATCGACCGCACCCAGACCCTGGTGGTGAAGATGGGCATGACCGCGGGGCTCTCGGTGGTCACCACCACGATGATCATGCTGGCCACGGTCGGCGTCCTCGGCATGGACGCCCCGCACCTGCCGCTGCTGTGGCTCTTCTCGTGCTGCGCCTGCCTCGCGGTCGGCCTCGGCGTGCAGGCGATCAACGCCGCGTTCGGCAGCATCGGCCAGCTGGTCTCGATGTTCGTCTTCATCGCACTGGCCCTGCCGTCCTCCGGCGCGACCATCCCGCTGGAGGCCACCCCGTCCTTCTACCGCTTCCTCGGCACCTTCGAACCGATGCGCCAACTGGTCGGCGGCGTCCGCGCGATCCTGTACTTCGACGCCCGCGCCGACGCCGGTCTGACCCGCGCCTGGGTGATGATCGCCGTCGGCCTCGCGGGGGCGCTGCTGTTCGGCTTCGCGATGGCTCGGTACTACGACCGCAAGGGCCTGCACCGCATGGTCCCCACCCCGTCCTGACGGGCCGTCACCTCCGCCGGACCCGGACTCACTCGTCCAGCGCGGCCCGCCAGATCCACGACTCCCGCCGCGGCCGTCCGCGCAGCTCGCCGCGCCCGGTGCACCAGAGCAGGACGGGCAGCGGCTCGCCCGCCGGGGCGTCGGGGAACAGCCGGGCCAGGACCGCGGCGCACAGCGCGGCGGGCGGCGTCCAGTCGACGCCGAGGCCGAGGGTGATGTCGTGGGTGTGCAGCAGGACTTCGGCGACGCCCATGGCGGCGAACCCGCCGGGGTCGCACGGCCCCCAGTGCCAGGCCCGCAGCCCGGGGTCGGCGCCGGCCAGCACGGCGCCCAGCATCCGTCCGCAGGCCATCGCGACCCGCAGCACCTCGTCCGGGGTGGCGCTCGCCCGGACGGTCAGGTCGAACGGCAGGTAGCCCTCGGTGGGACGGCCCGCGACCTGCCCGGCGTACCCCAGCAGGTCGTGGCCGATGTGCACCAGGGTCTCCCGGCAGGTCCACTCCAGCGGACCCGCCGGGACGCCCCAGTCGGCGGCGGTGTGCGGGGCGAGGACGGCCTGTGTCTCCGCCAGGGCGGCAGCCAGTTGCTGATGGTCCATCAGGCCATCCTCGCACCCGCCGCCACCGCCTACAGGTAGGGCCGGGTGAGCAGCTCGATCGCGTGGCCGGACGGGTCCTTGAAGTACACGCCGCGGCCGCCGTGCTCGGTGTTGGTCTCGCCCGGGCGGCGCATGTGCGGATCGGCCCAGTGCTCGATCCCGCGGTCGCGGATCAGGCCGTAGGCGCGGTCGAACAGCTCGTCGTCGACCAGGAAGGCGTAGTGCTGCATCTGGATCTCCACCGGCGGCTCGGCGAACTGCAGCAGCACCCCGTCGGCGAGCGTGAGGTTGGTGAACGGCCCCCAGGAGGGGGCCTGTTCGGCCTCCAGCAGGTCGCGGAAGAACCGCGCGGAGACCTCGCGGTCGGTGGAGGCGATGATGGTGTGGTTGAACGTGGCGGGCATGGACCCCTTCTTCGGCTCGGCGTACTGACGGACTCTCGTACTGCCCGAGCAGTCGGAGGTCCGCGCGCCGCGCGCGCCGGGCTCAGCCGCCCACCGGGTCACCCGTCCGTGCGTGGCTCGTCGCCGTTCCGGTGTTCACACCCGTCACCGTACGTCCTGGCCCGCCCGCGCCACAACGCCTTTCGGGAGCGGCCGCCGACGCCGCGTCAGTGCAGGCCGAGGACGCAGAACTCGTGGCCCTCCGGGTCGAGCAGGCAGGTCCACGGGACGACGCCCTGGCCGACGTCGAGGTCGGTGGCGCCGAGCGCGCGCAGCCTGGCCACCTCCGCCGCCTGGTCGTCACCGGGGTAGGGCAGCAGGTCGACGTGGACGCGGTCCGGCACGGTCCGCTCGTCCGGCGTGCGGAGGAACTCGAGGTACGGGCCGCCGCCCTTCGCGGACCGCAGGGTGGCGTGGTCGTCGGCCACCTCGTGCACGGTCCAGTCGATCGCCTCGCCCCAGAACCGGGCCATCACCCGCGGGTCCGCGCAGTCGATGACCACCGCGGCGATCGGCCCGGTGTCCCGGTACACCTCCCGCGGCTCCAGCACGCAGAACTCGTTGCCCTCCGGATCGGCGAGCACCGTCCACGGCACCTCGCCCTGCCCGACGTCCACGGGCACCGCCCCGAGTCCGCGCAGCCGCGCGACCAGCTCCGCCTGGTGGGCGGCCGAGGTGGTGGCGAGGTCGAGGTGCACCCGGTTCTTCGTCCGGGTCTTGGCCTCCGGGACGGGCACCACGTCGATCCCGACCATGACCGGGTGCGGCCACTCGGGACCACCGACGGGCCCCACGTACGTGGTCACCCCGGGGCTGTACGCGGTCCAGCCGAGCGCCTCCGCCCAGAACCCGCCGACCGCCACCGGGTCGACGGCCTTGATGATCACATGAACGGGTCGCAGCGCCATGGCAGGCATCCTACGCACCCACCGCGGGAGGAGTGCTGATGCCCCGTCACCCTGACGGACTTGAGAGGATCGTGGAACGGGAGTCCAGGACGAGGGGGTCCGGTGGAGATCATCGAGCGCGTGATCGGCGCGCCCGGCGAGGGTGTGCTGGTGGAGCCGGTCGGCGGCAGCGCCGTGGGCGTGCTGGTGCTGGCCGGACATCGTGGCCGTCCTCGCCGGACCCGTCGTCCTGCCGAGCTGACGCCCGAGAGGTCCTCGGCCCGGCTCAGACCGTGAAGAGCGGCTCGTACGGGGTGCCCTCCGGGGTGAAGACCAGCACGAACTCCTCCCCGAGCCGGGTGGCCACCTCCCGCAGGCGGGCCAGCACGTCCTGGTGGTCCGGGAGGTGGAGCTGGAGGGCTGCGGCGGCGCGGTCCCGCTGGGCCGCGAGGTCGGGCATGTCCTCGAGGTACTCGGCCTCCAGCTCGCGGCTCTCCTCGGCCGTGAACCCCTGGCAGTCCCGCCACCACGGCACGACCAGCAGCAGCCGCACCAACTCGGGCAGCCCGACGGCGATCAGGGCCGCCCCGCCCTCGGAGTCCGCGTAGAGCACGGGACGTTCCTCGCCGCCCTCCCCGCAGAAGAAGTACGTCCCACCGGCCCCGTCACCGGCGAACCCCTCGAGCGCGGCGCCCGAAGCCAGGTGCACCTCCTCGACGTGCTCCCCCCGCCCCAGGTCGAAGTCCCCCGGCCAGGCGAGAAACCGCGCGGCCTCCTCGTGCTCCCGAATGGCAGCGATCAACGATTCCATGGCCCGCAGCGTAGGGTCCGCTCCCGACAGCCGTGCGGGTTTGGCTCCCACCCGGCGCGGAAGAACGTACCCGTGCCGGAAGCAGGTGCAGGTGAACACGGAGGTGCGACGGTGCGGACCCCCGGGTCACCGCCGCGACCGAGCGGTGGGCGACTGCTGCTCGGCGTCGTCCGGGACGTCGTGGTCCCGATCGCGCTCTACTACGGCCTGCGGGCCGCCGGGGTCAGCGTCTTCGTCGCGCTGCTCGCCGGCGCTGTCGTGCCGGCGCTCGCCACGGCGGTGCAGTGGTTGCGCACCCGCAGCCTGGAGGGCATGGCGGGCTTCGTCGCCGGGACCATGCTGCTCGGCGTCGCGGCCGCACTGGTCAGCGGCAGCCCCCGGTTCCTGCTGGCCAAGGACGGTTGGCTGACCGGCGTGGCCGGGCTCTGGTTCCTGCTCTCGATCAGGGCCAGGCGCCCGCTGCTCTTCCACGGCGGCCGCCCCCTGCTGGAGGGACGGTTCCGCTCCGACGGCACCTCCTGGGACGTGTTGTGGGACCGCGAGCCGGCGTTCCGGCGGATCTGGCGGGTCTCGACCGCGATCTGGGGTGTGGCGATGCTGATCGACGCCGCCGCGCGCATCGTGATGGCCTACTCCCTACCGGTCGACGTGGTGCCCGGCCTCGGCGCACTGCTCTGGCCGGTCACGCTGGTGCTGCTGCAACTGGTGAACGGCGTCTACTACGAGGTGGCCGGCCTCTGGCGGCTGACCTCCGGCGCAACCACCCGCCCGGCCGATCGCTGAACGCCGACCCACGGTGCTCCGATCACGTCACGCGTGGGTCAATGTGCCGTGCTCTCGCGTCGTCGGCGCGGTCAGACCTCGAGGTCGAGCCAGGCGAGGTCGTTGATCTCGGTGGTGAGGCCCTCGGCACGGCGGCCGCGGGCCTTGAAGTAGTGGTCCTGGAGGGCGGTCGCGAGGATGCGGCGTTGGGCGTCCTCGGTGGCGCCGGCGTCGCGGGCGGCGTAGAGGTCGCGGGCGACGTCGCCGGGGAGGTGCTGGGTGATCAGGCGTTCGCGCGGGTCGTCGGTGGAGCCGGCGGCGGAGGTGTAGCCGAAGCGGGCCTGGACGTGCAGCATGAAGCCCTGCTGCTCGGCCTGGCGGCGCACCCGGCGCTGGACACCGGGCTGCCAGGTGGCGCGGACGCGCTGTTCGATCCGCTGGGCGGCGTCGGGCTTGGGCGTGCTGACGCCCTTGAGCCAGCGCTGCACGGTGCGCTGGGAGACGCCGAGTTCACCGGCCAGCAGCCGGGTGGAGCCCTTGGCGCGCTTCAGCAGGTACCGCATCCGGGCCGGGACGGACTGCGGGATCGGCCGGGTGCGGCCGACCCGTTCCAGGCCCTCGTCGATCTCCCCCACGGGGTGTCACTTCCTCTGCGGTACGGGGTGGTTGGACGGGAGCGGCCGGTCACTCGTCGGCGGAGACCAAGCCGCCGGTCTTGATGTGCCGCGCCGGGTTGGCCCCGTCGGCGAGCAGGTCGCGGATCTCGCCCATCGGCCGGCTGCCCTCGAACTTCACGTGCCCGGGCGAGACGCCGAGCCGCAGGGTGCCCGTCAACGTACCGTCACTGCGCCCCAACACGTGCAGGGCTGACGGTCCGTCGGCGGCGAAGACCGCGCAGTCGGAGAGCACGGCGAGCGGCGGGCTGCCGAGTTCGGCGCGCAGCTTGGCGAGTTTGCGGTGCAGGTTGACGGTGGCGGTGTCGATCACCAGGGCGCGCATCAGCGGGTCCCAGGTGGGGCGTTCGAGGGCGGCCCAGCGCTGGCCGGGACGGTAGCCGGTGCCGCGGGGCCGTTCCCGGAACTTGCCGATGGTGCCCTTGGCGGTCTGCTTGATCGCGCCGAGCACGGCGAGTTCGGCGGGGTCGCCCTGGTCGAGCCGGGCCATCGCGTCCAGGAAGGCCCGCGGGTCGCGGTCGGCGAGGTCGAGCGGCACGCCGAGCGCGTCCATGGTGTCGACGTACGCCTGCCGCAGCCGCTTGTGCCACGGGTCGAGGTAGGGCCCGGCCTCGTGGCGCAGCCAGCCCTCGGTGGGGCGGACGGGGTGGCCGAGTTCGGCGGCGTAGGCGAGTTTGGCGGTGGTGTACCAGGCGGGTCCGGTGGGGGCGCTGCCGTCGGCGGTGAACGGGCTCGGCAGCAGCGGGTCGAGGGCGAGCCCGCTGAGGTCGGCCCGCCAGCTGCCGGGGATCCGCTTGTCGAACACCGGGTTGAGCTCGTGGACGGGCTCGGACAGCGGCAGGGTGAGCCGGCCGGCGGCCGCCAGGAAGGCCATGTTGACGTCGAGTCCGACCGCGTACGGGGCGGCGAGCTCCGCTTCGGTGAGCGGCCGGTGCCAGTCCCAGGCCTCGGTGACCAGCACCTCGTCCGGCGCGCGTCCCTCGGCCAGCGGGTGCTCGTCCGGGACTTCGGGCGGCGCCGCGTCGAACACCCGCGCCCGCGAGCCCTCGACCACGCCGGACGTCCAACCGCCGTCGGTGCGCACCGGCCTGGTGGGCGGGCGCAGCGCGGTGACCAGTTCCAGTCCGGAGACCGCGGTGGAGCCGCGCGGGGTGATCACGCGCTGCGCGTACGTGCCGAGCAGCCGGGCGAGTTCGGGCGCGGCGAGGTCCTCCGGGACCTTCCACCCGCCGCCGCCGAGCGCGCCCCAGGGCAGCACGCACACCTGCACGCACTGCCGCCGCCCGCCCTCCGGCTCGCGGAACACCCGTGCCCACGGCCCGAGTCCGCGCCGGGTCAGCTGCCAGCCGGCCTTCGTCAGCGCCTTCACCTGCCGGTGCGACTCGGGCAGGCTGCCGAGCCGCGCCACGTACTCCTTCTTCTCGTCCCGCCCGGCCGGCGGCAGCCCGAGTTCCTCCGCCGCCGCCTCGGTGAGCACCACCAGCGGGTCGCCGTCCTTCCCGAACCGGTGCAGCCGCGCCGACCCGAGCCCCGCCTCCAGTGCCCACTCCAGCACGTCGAGCAGCGTCCGCCCGACCGCCCCGGCCTCGGCGAGCAGGCCGCCGTCGGCGTCGTACGCGACCAGTCCGCGACCGCTCTGCGCCACCTCCACCACGGCCAGCGGCCCGGCGGGGAACCGCGCGGCAGCGGCCTCCTGCCAGTCCTCGACGGCGGGGGTCTTCTTCGCCGGCGCCTTCCGCGCGGCGGGCTTCCGAGCCGCGGACCGCGGCGCGCTGCGCGGCACGCTGCGCTGTGCGGCGACCGCGGACTGCAGGGCACCCGGGGGCTGTGCAGTGACCGGGGACTGTGCGATGCCCGCGACGACGCCCGCCTCGCCGTGCGGCGCGGCAGCGCCGGACGCGCCCGCGGGCGCCGGCCGGCAGAACCCGCCGAGGTGCATCGGCACCCCCTGCGCCCGGTACACCGACGGCTGCCCGCACTGCACGCACGGCGCGGCGGCGGCCATCACCAGCGAGCCGTCGGGGCGCTGATCGAGCATCACCGGCTGCGCGGCCGCCGGCACGCCGTCAGCCGCCCCGACCGGCTCCGCCGACGAACCGTCAGGCCGCCCGGCCTGGGCCGACGCGGCATCAGGCTCCCCGCCCGCCCGCGGCGCAGCCGCCGCAGCCCCGCCCGCGCCCGCCCCCGCGACGGCCTCGTCCTCCGCGAGCTGTCCGGCCATTCCCTCCAGCAGGCGCGCGTACGCGGCCCGGGCCTCGCCCTGCGGTTCGCGGCGGCCCTGTTCCCACGCCGTGAAGGTGCTCGCGCTGACGCCCAGCGCCTGGGCGGTCTCGGCCTTGCTCAGCCCGTACTCGGCCCGCAGCCGCTCCCGCTCGGCGGGTGCGGGCAGCGGGACGGCTCGCCGTGGTCCGCCGCCCAGCAGCGCGCCGATCGCGTCGGGCGCCTCGGACGTCCCGGGTGCGCCAGGAACCCCGCTCACCGCACGCCTCCCTCATCCTGAACCGTCGAGCTCCCGCCCAACATAGACACCTTCGGCCGCACGTCACAAGCAGCGCCCCGCCCGGGCTTCCCGCAGGTCATCGCGGGGCCGCGCCCTGACGGCGGGTCAGCCGCGAGCGCCCGCCGACGCAGCCGCGCGGACGCGTCATCCGGCGGCCCGGCCGAGTTCCCCCAGTCCGGACGCGAGGAGGTCGAAGGCGTGCTCGGCGTCGGCCACGGCTCCCGGGTGGCGGGCGTCGGCGCTCTCGCCGTGGGCCATCCGGCGGGCGTTGTCCTGGGCCAACTCCCACTGCACCGCCACGATCTGAACGGCCGCCAGGCGTGCGGTCAGCTCGCCGGCCCCGGCGGTCTCGTGCAGGGCCGCGGCCAGGGCGGCTTCCGCGTCGGCCTTGAAGCCGTTCATCCGGGCCACCAGCGAGGGGGCGTCGAGGATCATCCGGGTGAGCCGGAGCACGTGCGGGTGGTCGTTGAGGCCGCTGATCGGGTCGCGCGCCTCCAGGCCGTGCAGGAAGTGCGCGCGCAGCGCGGGCAGCGGGGCGAGTCCGTCCGCCCGGTCGCGGACGACCCGGGCGGCTTCCGTCTGGTGGTCGGCGAGGCGGTGCAGGACCAGGTCTTCCTTGCTGGGGAAGTAGGCGAACAGGGTGCGCTTGGAGACTTCGGCGGCCTCCGCGACCTGGGCCACGGAGACCTGGTTGAAGCCGTGTTCGAGGAAGAGCGCGATCGCGGCGTCGGAGATCGCGGCGTGCGTGCGCTGCTTCTTCCGTTCCCGCAGGCCTGGTGTGCCGTCCATGGCCGCCACGGTAGCAAGTGGCTCTCCCCGGGAGATATCTGCACCTGGTATACATTTGCTCCAGGGCGAGAAATTCGACGAGGAGCTGACTGCCGATGACCGAGTCCCCCGACCCGGGCGCGTACGCCGTCGACACCGAGGTGGTGATCGTCGGTGCCGGCCCGACCGGTCTGCTGCTGGCCTGCGAACTCGCGCTGGCGGGCGTGCGGACGGTGGTGCTGGAGCGCCTGCCGAAGCGGATCGAGCAGGTGAAGGGCGGCGGGATCCAGCCCCGCTCCGCCGAGTTGTTGGAGTCGCGGGGGCTGCTGGCGCCGCTGCTGGCCCGCGCCGCGGTCCGCGAGCCGTTCGGCGGACACTTCGCGATGCTGTCCGTCCCGCTGGACTGCACCTCGTTCGACACCCGGCACCCGCACCCCGTCGGGCTGCCGCAGTGGGAGATCGAGGAGGTACTGGAGGAGCGCGCGACCGCCTCCGGGGTCCGCGTCCTGCGCGACCGCCTCGTCACCGCCGCCGCGCAGGACGACCACGGCGTCACCGTCACGACCGCGGACGGGCAGCGCCTCCGGGCCCGCTACCTGGCCGCCTGCGACGGCGCGCACAGCACCGTGCGCCGGCTGCTCGACGTGCCGTTCCCCGGACGTCCCGCCACCCAGCAGGCCGTGCTGGCGGACGTCCGGCTGGCCGCACTGTCACCGCTGGTGCCCCGCCGGGCCGGGCACATCAGCACCCTGACGCGGGCCGCCGACGGCTACTGGGCGATGCTCGTCCCGCTCGGCGACGACCGCTACCGGCTCACCTTCGGGCGCACCGACGGCTCGGCGGGGCCGGCGCGCGACAGCCCGGTGACGCCCGAGGAGATCACCGCCGCCCTGCACGCGGTGTACGGGCCGCAGACCGTGCTCGGCGCGGTCGACAACTCCTCCCGCTTCGGCGACGCGACGCGACAGGTCGAGCACTACCGCGTCGGCCGGGTGCTGTTCGCCGGGGACGCCGCGCACGTGCACCCGCCGATCGGCGGGCAGGGCATCAACCTCGGCCTCCAGGACGCGTTCAACCTGGGCTGGAAGCTGGCCGCGACCGTGCAGGACCGGGCTCCTGACGGCCTGTTGGACAGCTACCACGCGGAGCGGCACCCGGTGGGCGCGCAGGTGCTGCACCACACCTCGGCGCAACGCGTCCTGGCCGCCCCGAACCCGCCCGCGGACGTCGCGGCGCTGCGCGACATCGTCACGGACCTGCTACGCCTGCCCGACGCCAACCGGCACCTCGCGGGCCTGATGTCCGGCCTGGCCCTGCACTACCCGCTGCCGGGCGACCACCCGCTCACCGGCCACCGCGCCCCGGACGCCGACCTGTCGCTGGACGGCGCCCCCACCCGCCTCTCGACGCTGCTCAAGTCGGGCCACGCCGTCCTGCTCGACCTGGCGGACGCCGTCCCGCCGGGCCTCGACCTGCCGCCGCACGTGAACCTGGTGCGAGCCACCGCCACGACCCCCCTCGGCGCCACCGCCCTGCTGATCCGCCCGGACGGCTACGTCGCCTGGGCGACAGCCGGGACCACCGCGACGGAAACGCTCCTCGCCGCCGTCGCCACGCTCGCCACGCACCCCGACCGACGGATCGTCACCACCCCCGAATGACCAGACCTTTACCCCTGGGCCCATTCCCCCCTCCGCCGCCCAGGTGGATCATGAAGGACCCGCTCTGCGCGGGAGCCGGTAACGGGGAAACGGGGGCGGTTCGTTGGCGAAGGTCGCCGAGACGGCGGGGATCGAGACGCTGCAGCTGGCCTACGAGCCGTGGCGGCGCTATGGCTCCGGCGTGGTGTTGGCGGTGCTGGCCCTGGCGGTGACGGTGTCGACGGGGCTGTGGCCGGTGGTCGTGCTGGGTGTGCTCGCGGGCGGGTGGCTGGGGGTGCGGGCGGTGCGGCAGGCGGTACTGTGCGGGCCGGACGGGGTGCTGGTGCGCGGGCTGCTGTGGAGCCGCCGGATCGCCCTCGCGGACCTGGCCGGTCACGGCTTCGGCACCGTCCTGCGGTTCGACCGCGGCGGGCGGCTGCGCTCCACGCCGCTCTGGGCGTTCCGGCTGCCGCCGCGCACCGCCCGCGGCCAGCGGGTCGCCTTCGACTGCCTGCACGCCCTGGCCCGTTGGACGGACCACGCCCTGGCCCGCGAGGTCCCGCTGCGCGGCCGCCGCCTGCGCGAGCTCGACGACGCGGCCCTGCGCCGCGAACTGCGCCTGGCCGGCAGCGGCCCGGGCCCGCTGTGGGAGCGCCACCGCCGCCAGGTCGACCGCGAGGTCGCGCGGCGCGAGCTCGCCGGCTCCACCCCGGCGAACGGCTCCACCCCGGCAGTCGGCCCCGACCCGGCCAACGGCCCCGACCCGCGCTGACGTTCCGTCAGCAGGAAAACTCAACCGCCCGGACACCTGCGCCGGGCATACTGGCGCAATGTCTGATGATCGCGCGCCGGACGCGTCCGAGCACCCGGACCCGTTCGAGGGTCTGGTCCTGGACGAGGACTTCGTCCGCTCCGCCACGGTGACGGAGCCGTCCGCGCGCACCCGGATGCTCACCGCCCGCTGGCGCCGGGAGGCCCCGGTCGACCCGGGCGGGCGGCGTTGGGCGTCGGACGGTCCGGCGAAGCGCCGCTCCGGCGGACGGTTCACCAGGCTGCGGCAGCTGAGCCGGGGCGAGCGCTGGACGATGCTGCTGGCGCTGCTGATCGTCGGCGCGGTGGTCGGCGGTCTGATATTCGGACCGTCGCGGGCCGGCGCTCCGGTGATCGGCACCCACTCGACCGCGCTGCCGGGCAAGCCCGGCAAGGCCTCGGACGCGGCCCTGCCCGACGGTGGGACCTTCGTCGGCAGCAAGTGCGGGGAGCACGGCTACCACCACTTCGCGGACGCCGCGGCCTCGGTCACCGTGCAAGGGGCGCCCGGGCCCGGCCTGGTCTTCTCCTCGTACGGCTACCGGGCGAGCAGCGGCGCCCCGGCGGAGTTCACCTTCGACCTGGTCATCACCGCGGGCGGCGCGCAGCCGCTGGACCTGGCCGCGCCGCTCGGCAAGGAGGGCGTGGCGGTGGAGATCGAGGGCCCGGACGGGCTGGTCGCGGCCGCGTACGGCCTGCCGGTGACGCTCGGTCAGGACACCGTCCGCACCCCGCAGGGCCAGGTGCGGGTGACGGACGCGGGCACCGCGGCGCGCCTCGTCCTCCCGGCCGCGGCGCTCTGCCCCGGCATCGACGCGGAGGCGCTCAGCAACGGGCTGGCGTTCCCGGTCGACGCGCACAACACCGTCAGCGGCCCGGCGCCGTACACCCTCACGGTGTCGCTGGCCGATCCGGCGGTGGGCGAGCTGCGCCGCTCGACGGGGGCGAAGACGCAGGGCCAGGTCCTGAGCACCACCAACCAGTTGGCTCCGCAGGGCGCCCGGCCGGTGTGAGCCGGCCGCCCGGGCGGACGGCCCGTCAGAACGCGAGGGAGCGGTAGCGCAGCAGTTCCTCGACGATCCGCTCGGGCGAGGCGTGGCGCAGCCGCAGCGGCGGGTGGAAGAGCAGGTCGGCGACCCGGGGGTGCGACACGTTCGCCTGCAGCGCCCGCAGGTACCACGCGCTCTCCGGCCCGGCGGCCTGCACCAGGCGGACCAGTTCGACCAGTTCCGGCCTGGTCACCCCCGCGACCCGCGGCCGGGCCGGGCGGGCGGCCTCCAGCGCGAACGCCGCGAGGCTTCGGCTCCCCTCGTACGCGGCGAAGTCGACGGCCAGGTAGGTGTGTCCGGTCCGCGCGTTGAACGCGGCGATCTCGGCGGGCGCCGACGCGTCGTCCTTGCGCACCAGCTCCTCGATCCGGCCGATCTCCCGCTCCGTCTCGTCCAGCCGCCGCCGGTCCACCGCGGGCGGCAACAGCTCGGCCCTCAGCACCACCGCGTTCCTCCCGCCGCCACGACCCACCGGCCTGCCGTCACACCGATCCACGATGCCCCGCCCGAACCACCGGCCGACGCCCCGCTCCACCTTCCTATCACCACCCGGCAGCGCCCCCGCGGCCGCCACACGCGCTGCCGTACACTCGCCCCCGCGCCCCACCGATCCACGGTCGGCCGCCGCGCCGCCTCACATCCGGGATCTCAGCACGTCGACCTCACAGCCCGGCGCGAAGGCGTCGAAGCCGTGCTCGATCAGCCAGCGAACGGCCAGCAGGCTCCGCAACGACCACCACGCATGGATCACGTCGAGGTCGATGTCGGCGCCGTAGCCGGCGATGACGTCCTCGAGGTGCTCCTCGTGTCCGAGCGTGAAGGTGGCGAGGTCGTACAGGGCGTCACCCTGGCCCGCCTCGGACCAGTCGATGATGCCGGTGACCTCCTCGCCGCCGAGGAAGACGTGCGCGATCTGCAGGTCGCCGTGTGTGAACGCCGGGGTCCACGGCCGGAGCGCGGCCTCGGCGACCTGGCGGTTGCGGGCGACCAGGTCGGCGGGCAGGACGCCGTTCGCCACGAGTGCCTCGCACTCGTCGTCGAGTTCCGCCGCCAGCGCGGCGATGCTCCGCCCGGCCCTGCCCGGCCAGGGCGGCAGCGGTGCGTCGTGCAGCTTCCGGATGGCGACGCCCGCCGCGGCCCACGCCGCCGGCGACCCGGTCGACGGGCCGCCGAGACGCCCGAGCGGCGCCCCCGGGAGCGCGGAGATCGCGAGCACGGGCGGCTTGCGCCACAGGACCCTCGGGGTCGGGACCGGCACGAGGGCCATCGCCTCGACCTCGACGTCGATCCGCGCCTGATCGGCGTCCACCTTCAGGAACACGTCGCCGACGCGCAGGGTCGCGCGCTCGGAATGGGCGACGACGACTTCGACCTCATCCATGGGCGACCAGTATCCGGGCAATGACCGCCGACGTCGCCGGATTTGTCGCGTACACCCACGCGGCCGCCCGCATCCCGCTGCCCGTCACAGGTGCCGGAACAGGCCCCGCAGCGGCGCCGGGACCTGGTCGGGTTCGAGGGCCTCAGTCAGCAGGCTGCCGTAGCGGATCTTGCGGCCCGCCTTGGTGCCGAGGAAGCGCCGCATCCGCCGCTCCGGCGGCCGGTCCTGCTGGGCGGGCTGACGTCCGAAGGTCTGCCAGGCCGCGAGGTCGCCCTCGGCGCGGACGATGTCCTCCACCCGCGGTACGCCCAGCGCGCGGACCAGCTCGTCCTCCAGGTCCGCCGCGCAGACGAAGAACCCGTCGCCGGGCGCCCCGGCCCGCTCCAGGCCGCGCTGGTAGAAGCCCTGTTCGTTCTCGTCGCACAGCCCGACCAGCCGCAGGCCCAGCCCGGGCGGCCCGAGCAGGGCGGCGAACCGGCCGACGGTCATCGCCCCGCCCATCGGGACGATGCACACCCCCTCGGCCGCGAGGTCCCGGCCGTGGCGCGCGGCCAGCGTCTCGACGGCCGCGCGGTCGCTCGGCCCTTCCAGCAGCACCGCCGTGCGGACCCGCAGCCGCCGGGCCAACTCCTCGGCCGCTCCGCCGGGTTCACCCGCCGCCCAGCCGACGACCGCGTCCCGGAACGTCCCCATGTCCGCCATACGCCGATTCTGCCCCGGCCCGCTCCACCCCGGCACCGCCTTTTCGCCGCCCCGGCACACGCGGTTCAGCCCGCCCCGGAGAGCGCGGCTGAGCCCACCACGGCGACCGCGGTTCAGCCCGCCCCCGAGGGCTCGGCTCGGCCCGCCCCGGTGGGCTCGGCTCTGCCCGCCGCGGCGACCGCGCGCCGGCGTCCGACCAGTTCGCGGGCCGCCGCGCCGAAGTGCGGGTGGTCGAAGGCGAACCCGGCGTCCAGCAGGCGCCCCGGCACCACCCGGCGGCTCTTCAGCAGCAGTTCGGTGTCCGTCCGCAGGGCGAACGCGCCGACCTCCGCCATCCACCGGGTCGCCGGGAGGCCCACCGGCACCCCGTGCGTGCGGCGCAGCTCCCGCATCAACTCGCGCTGCGGGAGCGGGTTCGGTGCGGCGAGGTTGACCGGCCCGTCGAGGTCCTCGCGGGCGACCAGGAAGTCCACGGCCCGGACGAAGTCCCGTTCGTGGATCCAGGACACGTACTGGCGGCCGCCCGCGACGGGGCCGCCCAGGCCGAGCCTGGCCAGCCGGGACAGCACGTCGAACACGCCGCCGCGGTCGGGGCTGAGCACCATCGCCGCCCGCAGCGCGACCTTCCGGGTCGCCGGGGTGGGCGCTTCGGCCTGCGCGGCCTCCCAGTTCCGGGCGATCCGGACGCTGTACTCCCAGTAGTCGGGCACGCCCGCCTCGGCGCCGCCGATGATCCCGGTCGCCTCGTCGTTCGCGGCGTCGAAGCGGTGCGCGTAGACGGTGGCGGTGCTCATCTGCAGCCACACCCGCGGCGGCCGGGCGGCGGCCCCGATCGCCTCGCCCACCACCCGCGCCGACTCCACCCGGGAGTCCATCATCTGCCGCAGGTTCTCCGGGGTGTAGCGGCAACTCACCGTCCGCCCGGCCAGGTTGACGACCACGTCGGCGCCGTCCAGCTGGTCGACCCAGCGCCCGGGCGTCCGGCCGTCCCACGCCACGTGGTGCGGCGCGGTCGGCGTCCGGGTGAGGATCACCACCTGGTGGCCGTCCGCCCGCAGCGCCCGCTCCAGCATCGTTCCGACCTGCCCGGTCCCCCCGAGAATCACGAACTTCACGGTTCGAACGTACACCCCCGTACTGAACGCGTTCAATTCCACCGCGCGGGACGTGCCGACGGACCGTCAGCAGTGGCAGAGCACCTGCACCAGCAGCACGTCCTCGGGCAGGCCGCGCAGGTACGCGTCGGCCAGCCGCCAGTAGGCGGCCGCCTCGGACTCGCCGGGCAGGACGGGGCCGAGTGGTGCGGGGTTGGCGGGGTCGGCCCACTGGCCGTCGAGGGTGAGCAGGGCGTAGGTGGGGACGGCGACGGCGGCCTGCCGGTCCACGAACTCCCGTTCCTCGCCGGCGAAGAGCGCGACCGGGTCCTGGGTCACCAGGCTGTTCGGGTAGTGCGGGTCCCCGCCGGTGACGGCGTACTGGGCCAGTGCCTGCACCAGGGGCTGCGCGAGGTGTTCGCGGCGGGCCGCCTCCCGCTCCGGCGAGGCGCCCCAGCTGGTCACGCCGTGGCGGGCCAGGATCGCCGACAGCGGCTCCGCGGGCGGGTGTTCGGCGGCGAACCGTGCCCACACCGCCCAGGTGGCGGCGGCCGACGCGGCGTGCAGCGCGCGCATCGCGTCCAGGTCGAGCAGGCCGCGCGGCCCGCCGTCGCACCGCGGCCCCGACTCGCCCCCGGACGGCGCGTCCTGACGGATCAGCCGCGGGTCGGCGGCGCACTCGGGCCGGGCGACCAGGTTGGGTTCACCGGAGATCGCCCACCAGTCCCACTCGCCGTCCGGGTTGTAGCCGTCCGGCCCGTCGTTGATGTCGAACGGCCGCAGCGCCGCCCCGATGGCCGCCACCACGTCCTCCTGCGCGGCGGCCGGAAGCGTCACCGTCAGCCGGAACTTCGTCATCGTTCTCCCGTCAACCGGGCGCCCTCGAGCGGACGCCATTCGTCAGTCGGCGCACAGTCTCCCGGCCGGCCGACGGGTGATCAACGGGATTACCCGGTGGACGGCACTTCCGCAACGGCCTTCAGGTCGAACAGCCACGCCTCCAAGCCCTGCCGGAGAACGGCGGTCGCCATCGGGCTGCCGGGCTCAGCGCAGCAGCCGGTCGAGCAGGTCGTCGAGGTCGAGGTGCTCGTGCTCGCGGCCGGCCGGGACGAGGGCGAAGGAGTCGCGCAGGAACGCGGTCACCACGTCCGCGGGCAGCCTGATCACGGCCCGGGAACCGATGCCGCGCAGGGTCAGCAGGATGTCGTCGTGGGCGCCCGGGGCGACCGTGACGTCCCCCTCGCCGGCGGGCCGGTGACGGCCCTCGTCCAGCAGGTCGCGGCCGAACACCCACTCCTGTTCGGGGCGGTCTGCCATCGGCGGGAAGGCCAGCCGCACCGCGTGGGGCAGGGCCGAGTCGTAGCGCAGCGCGGCTTCGATCGCGACGCTCGGGTGGGGGCTCTCGGGGAGGGTGACGGAGGTGGACCAGCTGGTGGCAACGCGCATCCGGCAGAAGCCTTTCGGGCTCGACGATGGAGCATGACAGCGCTCGGCTACCCGCCGGACGCCCCGCACCACGCGTGGACCCGAAATCTTCACGGATACCTCGCACTGTGCGCCCCGGAATCCCCGGACGGCGCGAGCGGGGCTGCCGCACCTGCGCTCACGGGCGGCCGAGGAGCTGGGTGCCGGAGACGGTGTCGGTGCGGGCGGTGAAGAACTCGGTGAAGCCGCGGACGAACTCCTCCTCGGTGATGCCGCCGTCGCCGTCGGCGTCCAGCTGCCGGAAGCCGTGCGTGAGTTCGGCGGGGTGGACGCGGGAGCCGCCGAACAGCGTGCGGTACTCCTCGGCGTCCAGGATGCCGCTGTGGTCGACGTCGGCGGCGTGGAACATGGCCCGGACGGCGACGTGCAGGCCGTCGCGGAGGTGGTCGGGGTCGTGGTCGATGCCGCGGAGCATGGCGGCGGTGAACTCCTCGCAGGAGATCTCGCCGTCGCCGTTCTCGTCGGTGGTGGCGAGCAGGTGGTGCCACCAGGTCTCGAAGGCGGTGTGGACGGCGGCCTCGGCGGTGTCGTCGAGTTCCAGCGGCCAGCACACGTTGTGGGCCATCGCCTGGAAGTCGGCGGCGGTGAGCCGGCCGTCGCCGGTCTGGTCCATCACCTGGTGGAAGAAGGCGGCGATCCGGGCCTGCCGGGTGTCGTACCGCGGCGCCCGGGCGGGTCGGGGCACCCGGGCGCCGGCGGACTCCCGGGTGCGGACGCCGTCGGGGGTGGTGCGGTAGCGCAGCCGGTCGGGCAGCCGGGCGGCGAGGAGGCGGGCACCGTGGTGCACCGTCCAGGACAGCGCGGCCGCGGAACGCGTGCGCGGCAGGCCGAACTTCGCCCGGAAGGCGGGCGGCAGGTCGGCGAGGGTGAGCGCGGTGAGGAGGCGCGCCACCACGATTCGCAGCACCGGCCAGGCGGCCCGCAGCCGGCCGAGGCGGCGCGGGGCGGGCGCCCGGGTGAGCACGGTGTACAGCATGTCCCGCGCCACCCCGGTGAACTCCAACTGCTCGCGGATGGTGCGCTCGATGTACCGGGGGACGTCGGCCGCGGTCGGCGGGAACAGCTCGTCGGGCAGCTCGAAGGCCGCACACACGGTGCGGAACTCCCGGTACAGCACGTCGAGTTCGGCCGGTCGCAGCGGCGAGCCCGCGAGCTCGTGCAGCGCGGTCATCGCCTCGTACAGGGTGACCAGCACCCAGACCCGGACGGCCGGGTCGAGCGCGGTGTAGTCGCGGCCCTGCTCGTCGGTGCCGACGATCCGGCGATGGCTGCGTTCGAGGCGCTGGATCTCCCGGTGCAGGGCCTCCTGGTCGGAGAAGAACAGGCGACGGCCGCTGTCCATGGTGTGCTCGATCCGCCGCCACGGGTGGCTGCGGTACGTGGACTGCTGCCCGACGCCGCCGGCGACGGCGGGGTGCGCGTTCTGGAGCACCAGCAGCCGCCAGGCCACCAGTGCGATCCGCTGCTCGCCGAGGGTCCGGCGCAGCAGGGAGCCGGCTCCCGGCGACGTCGTGGTGTCGGTCATCTGTGGTGTTCCCCTCGGCTTGGCGTTTCCGCCCGTCACCGTAGGGGGCCGCCGGGACGTGATCGCGGCCCGGCGGCGGCCAAACCACCCGGCGTGGTGAATCCGGCCGCCGATCTCCACCCGCACGGGTGTTCTGGCCTACCTGGTCATTGACGGCCCGTCAGGCCCTTGGGAAGTGCCGGGCTCAGTCCCACCAGAAGGTCCAGTGGTCGCCGTCGATCAGCTCGGGGGCGTACTCCTCCAGCGACCCGGCGCCCTGGTGGATGTTGTCGGGGCAGAACGCCAGGTGCTCGGCGGCGACGTGCAGCGCGTGGTCCGGGTCGGCGGGCGGCGCGGCGACGCTCAACTCCAGGTCGGCGAAACCGACCTGGACCAGCCGGGTGCCGAAGCGGCGCTCCCAGTCCAGCAGCACCGCGGAGATCTTGGCGACGTCGCTCTCGTGGTTGATCGGCCCCGTCCAGCCGAGGGCGGTGAGCGCCTCCGCTCCGGTGGCGGCCGGGACCAGGCCGATCCGCAGCCACGGAGCGCCGGCCAGCAGCCGGGCGGCGAGCGCACGGGCCGTCAGGTCGGGGTCCGCGACCCGGGCGGGAGCGGCGGCCGGGCCGGGCCAGCCGTCGGTGAACGGGCTGATGGTCTCGGCCAGTTCGGCGCTCTCCTCCGGGTCGGGCTGCTCGTCGGGGTCGCCGCCGAGGGTGCTGACGCCCTCCCAGCCGCTGCGCAGCAGCGCGGCCGGGTCGTACAGGTCCACCTCGCTGGCCCACTTGGGGTTCAACTCGCCGGAGTCCCAGGGCCGGAACTCGTCCTCCCGGCGCTGCAACGGGCAGAGCAGCAGCGGCCACAGTCCGCTGTCCGGGTGCGCCTCGTGGAGCCGCTCCCAGAGACCGGCGGGGGCGGGGCCGTCGCTCATCCACAGCACGGGGGCCGCGTCGCGCTCGTCCTCCGGGTGGACCAGCCGCCCGGGCGGCAACAGGGCGGCCACCGCGGCGAGTTCACCGTAGGGCAGCAGCCGGCGCAGGTCGTTGAGGGCTTCACTCATGCGGCCAACGTAGCGACGGCCGCCGACACTGCCGGCCGCGGGCTTCGCGGCGCGGGCTTCGCCGCCCGGCCCGCGTACGGTGCCGCGCCGTTCGGCGGTGCACGGCCGTCAGCGGCGGCGGAGCGCCGGCCCGCTCAGCGCTGCCGGGCCGCCGCGAGCTCGCGCCACTCGAGGCCGAGCCGGCGGTAGAGCCGGATCGCCGGGTCGTTCCCCGCCTCCACCATCAGCGCGGCCCGCCCGGTCCGTTCCAACAGCTCGCCGACGACCAGTCCGCAGGCGGCGGCGCCGTGGCCGCGTCCCCGACCGTGCTCCGGGTCGGTGACCACCCCGGCCAGCAGCCCGACCGTGGGCGCGCCCCAGGCGTCCGCCGCGAGCGCGGTGAGCCGTCCGGCCCCGTCGCGCACCCCGGCCCAGGCACGTGCGCCGGGGCGGTGCGGGTGGGCGTACGAGGACGGGAAGTGCCGGTCGATCAACTCGGCCGCCTCGTCGAGCTCCTCGGCCCGCAGCCAGGAGGCCCCCGATTCCGCCTCCGCGGCCGGCGCGCCACCGGCTGCCGCCGCCTGCCCGAGAGCGCCCTGGACGGGGCCGCCCGCCGCGTCCATCCACCCGAAGGTGCCGAGCCACTCCAACTCGCGCATCTCGGCGCACAGTTCGCCGATCAGGGCGGCGTCGCCGAGCGGTCGGTAGTCGGGACCGGTCTGCGGCAGTACCTCACGCAGCAGCGGTGCCAGCTCCTCGACCGGTCCCCGGACCGCGATCCGGTCCCGCCCGGAGACGGCGGGCGAGGCCACGGCCACCGCGCGGCCGTGGCCCCAGGCCCGGGCGCCGGTGGTGAAGCCCTGGGCGGCCCACATCAGCAGGGTGTCGTCGCCGGAGGCGGCACGGAGTTCGTCGTCGCAGGTCAGTTCGAGCACGTCCCGCATTCTGCCTGCCGACCCGTCGCGGCCGGTCACCGGGCTCCGGAGGCCGGTGCCACCCGGCCTCCCGCACGCCGACCTCACCGGGGAACTGCCGTCTCCCCCACCGGAGTCGGTGCCTCGACCGGCACCGGCACCGCTTCCGCCCGCGCCGTCCGTGCCCGTTCCGGCAGCTGTCCGGCGACGATCGATGCGAGCGCCAGCGCGAAGCCGAGCAGTTGCACCGGGCCGAGGGTCTGGTCGAGCACCGCCGCGCCGAGGACGGCGGCGACCAGCGGGGAGAGCAGGCCGAGGACGGCGACCGAGGTGACCGGCAGGGCGGCGATGCCCTGGAACCAGAGCGCGTAGGTGAGCAGGCCGCCGATCAGGCCGAGCCAGAGGTAGCCGAGGGCTGCGCGACCGTCGATCGCGGGCGGCGCGCCCTCGACCAGGAAGGCGAGCGGGGCGAGGAACAGGCCGCCGGCGGTGAGCTGCCAGCCGGTGAAGGCGAGTGGACTGACGCCCTCGGGGCGGCCCCAGCGCTTGGTGAGGGTGGTGCCCAGTGCCATGGTGGCCGCGCCACCGAGGCCGGCGGCGACGCCGACCGCGTCGAGGCCGGCGCTCGGGCCGATCACCACCAGTCCGACGCCGACCACGCCGACCAGTCCCCAGAGCAGCCGGCGTCCGGACAGGCGCTGGCGCAGGACGGCGACGGCGAGCAGCGCGACGACCATCGGCTGCACGGCACCGAGCGTGGCGGCGACGCCACCGGGGAGGCGTTCGGCGGCGGTGAACAGCAGCGGCAGGAACAGGCCGATGTTCAGGATGCCGAGCAGTGCCGCCTTGCCCCACCAACTGCCGCGCGGGAGGACGCGGGTGACGGCGAGTGCGATCAGTCCGGCGGGCAGGGCGCGCAGCAGGCCGGCGAACATCGGGTGCCCGGGCGGCAGCAGCTGGGTGGTGACCAGGTAGGTGGTGCCCCACACGGCGGGGGCGAGCGCGGTGATCGCGGTGCGCGGCAGGGTGCCGAGGCGGCCGGACGGGGCGGCCGGGGCGGGGAGTCGGCTTGTCATGTCGAGAAGTCTGGTCCCGACCGGATCGATGAGTCCAACACATGTTTTTCACCGCATCGATCGTGGTTCATGATGGATCCATGGAACTCCAGCAGCTGCGCTACGTCCTCGCCGTCGCCGACACCCGGAACTTCACCCGGGCCGCCGAGCGCTGCCTGGTGGTCCAGTCCGCGCTCAGCCACCAGATCGCCCGCCTCGAACAGGAGCTGGGCGCCCGGCTGTTCGAGCGCACCAGCCGCAAGGTCCGGCTGACGCCGGCCGGCGAGGCCTTCCTGCCGCACGCCCGGCAGTGCCTGGACGCGGCCGAACGGGCGGCCGCCGAGGTCGCCGCGGCGGTCGGCGAGGTCCGCGGGCGGCTCGCCGTCGGCCTGATCCCGACCGTGACCGCGGTGGACATCCCACTGGGTCTGCGCGAGTTCCGCTCCCGGTACCCGCAGGTGCGGATCAGTCTGAGGGTCGGCGCCAGCGACGAACTCGCCGAGCTGGTCCGCCAGGGCGCGCTGGACGTCGCCTTCCTCGGCCTGCCCCCGACCGCCCGTCCGCCGGGCGTCGCCGTCCACGAACTCGCCCGCGGCCACCTGGTCGCCGTCGTCGCCCCCGACCACCCGCTGGCCGGCCGTCCGACCGTCGACCTGCGCACCCTCGCCACCGAGACCTTCGTCGACCTCCCCGCCGGCTCCGCCGGCCGCGCCCAGTCCGACCAGGCCTTCGCCGCGGCCGGCCTCACCCGCGACGTGGCCTTCGAGGTCACCGACGCCGCCTACCTCTCCCGCCTGGTCGCCCCCGGGCTGGCCGTCGCCATGCTCCCCGCCGCTTACGCCCCCCAGCTCCCCGGCGTCACCACCATCACCGTCACCGACGCCCCCGCCCGCGTCGAAACCGCGGTCTGGAACCTCACCGGCCCCACCCCCGCCGCCAACGCCTTCCTCGACCTCCTCCACATCCCGACCAACACCGATGCCTGACGATCCGTCAACCCGCACCTGCCCTTGGACCACACCTGGGCGATCTCGGCCGGACCCGGCAGCGGGTCACCGGTCGCTCTCGCCATCCGGTTTGGGCCCCGGTTGAACCGCCGCGAAGTAGGTGCCGTTTCCCTTGGTACGCGTGCCTGTTGGTAGCGCCGACGGCGCGGTGAGCGCCGTCCGGTCAGTGGTTGTGAGGAGGAAGTCATGCGTCTCTTCCAGCGTCTCTTCGGTGGTTCGGAGCGGTCTCGCGCGGTGTTCGGCGTGACCCGCAAGACCCGCGGCAAGAGCGACGTGGCCATCAAGCACGACGTGCGGCCGCTCTCGAAGTAACCCCACTCTCCCCAGCCGCCGTTCGGCCACCGCGTCGGCGGTCCGGCGGCTGGGGAGCCCGACCCGTTGGAGTGGCCGACATGACAACAGCACCTCGGATGGACGACTGGGTTCGCACCGACGGATCGCGGCCGGAGGCGGTCCGCACCAGCGTGCTGCGCCATTCCTGGTCGGTGTTCCGGTCCCGGCTGGCCCGGCGGCGTGGCAACAGCAGACTCGTGGAGCCCCCGCAGAGCACGGCGGAGGTGCTGGCCCGGCTGGCCGAACTGCCGTTGAGCGTCTGGACGTACGGCTTCGACCACGACTCGGTGCGGCACATGGGGCCGATGGCGCAGGATTTCGCTCGCGCGTTCGGACTCGGGCACTCGGATCGTGAGATCGACATGGTCGACGCCAACGGCGTCCTGATGGCCTGCGTGCAGGCCCTGCTCGGTCGAGTGGAGGCGATGGAGCAGCAGTTGGAGGCGATGCGACCGGCCCCGGCACCCGACGCTTCCGACGTGCCCGACGCGTCCGGGGTGCCCAATGCGTCCGCGGTGTCCGCGGCGCCCGCGGTGTCCGGGGGATGACGGCTCCGCCGCCCACCGTCCGGCTGGCCGACGGTGTCGAACGGCGTGACCGGGACGGCATCGTGGTGCTGGCCGCGCCGGCGGGCCGTTCCTACAGCGAGCTGCCCGTCCGGCTGCTCCCGTTGCTGGACGCCCTCGACGGCACTCGCACCGCTGACGAACTCTCCGGCCGGTTCGGCCCGGAGGCGGTGGAGGTCATCACCGGCCTTCGCGGCCACGGATTCCTCGCCGACTCACCCCCTGTTCGGGTCCGGCGAGTCGCCCTGACCTCCGACGGCCTCGAGGTGATGGGCGCCCACCGCATCGTCCGCCGGCTGACCGACCTGCTCCCGAGGCGGGTACGGGTCGCTGTCGGGTGGAGCGCGCTGGCCTTGACCGGCCCGTCCCTGGTGCTCGCGGCCGTGCACACCGCCGGCCCGGCGCCGGTGTCCGCGCTCGATCCGCTACCGGCCGGACTCGTGCTCCTGGCAGTCGCGTTCGGCCTGATCGTGATCCACGAGATCGCGCACGCCCTCGTGCTGGCACACCACGGACGGGACATCGGCGTGGTCGGTGTCGGTCTCTACTGGGGGGCGCCCTGCTTCTACGTGGACGCCTCGGCCGTCCTGCTGCTTCCCCGCCGAGCACGAATCGCGCAGGCCGCCGCGGGGTCGGTCGCGGATGCGGTACTGGGCGGGCTGCTCGTGCTCTCCACCCACTGGTTCCCGGAGCCCGTGTGGGTGGCCGTCGGCACCTGGGGAAGCGCCCTGTGCCTGAGTACCGTGGCGGTCAATCTTGCGCCGGTCCTCGAACTGGACGGCTACTGGCTGCTGTGCGACCTCCTCGGCGTCCGTGACCTCTTCGGTCGCTCGATGGCCGCGCTGCGCGATGTGCTGCGCAGGCAGGGCGTCCGGCAGGACCGGGGGCTCGCGCTCTACGCGGTGGCGAGCCTGGTCGTGGGCGTCGGGTTCGGCGCGGCCGCCGCCTGGGCCTGGTGGTCCTCGGCCGGCACCGTCGTCGGAGCGCTGTGGTGGCACGGCGTCGGCGCGACCACGATCGCCCTGGTGCTGTCCGTGCCCGTGGCTGCCCCGTTGCTCCAGCCGGCGGTGGCACTGCTCGGCAGGGTCCGGTCGGGGCCGCGTGCCGCCCGGTAGGGCCGTTCCCGTTCGCCCCGTTCCGGACCCCGTCGCACCGGGTACCGGACGGGCCGCCGAAGGCCGAGGTGGTCCGTAGCGGATCCGAGGGCGCCGGTCACCGCCCGGCCGATCCCGGCTATTCTCCCGGCATGTTCGAATACCACGGGTGGATCACGCTGCGGATGAGCGCAGGCGGTTCGGACGAGGACGACGAGTGGGACGACCTGATCCTGCCGGAGACCGCCGCGCGGGTGGAGGAGCGCATCCGCGCACTCGACAGCCCGGATCTGCTGCAGCTGCGGCGGATGAACGGTGAACTCTTCCTTCATCTCGGGGGCTTCCGCAACCACGCCGATCCGGAGATCCCCGCCCTCTTCCGCGAGGTCGGCCGCCTCGCCCCCGGCTCGTTCGGTGTGCTGTACATCCACGACGACGAACACCCGGTGCACAGCAACGAGTTCCGCGTGCTCCGCCTCGTCCGAGGCGAGGTGACCGAACACCGGGACGCCCTGCTCTCCCCCTGCATCCCGGTCCTGGAGGATCCCTGGATCAGCTGACACCCCTGACCGGGCGTCCCTGCTCCCCCAACCCTTCAGCTCCTTGACGAAGATCTCCTTCAAGTCGTGGTCCAGGTCCCGCCCGAGCAGGGGGATCAGATAGCCCTCCTGCTCGTACGGGATGCAATCGGATCCTCCGCCCTGGTTCTGGTAGATCACGCCGGTCGGCGCGGCCACGATGACGAACATCCAGCCTCGACCGGACCAACTGCCGTCAGGGTCGAGCTCGATGTACCTCCTGTCGCCGTCTGCGTCAGCCACGACCAGGAGCCGAGCACAGGCCAGCCGACTACCACGTCATGATCCGTAAGAGGGGTCCTGGACGTGCGGGGTGCGGGCCGGACGGGCCGGGGTGAGGCGGGCGAGGGAGGCCAGGCGGGCCTGGCGGGTCTGCCGCTCGACGGTGCCGCGGCAGCGGGAGCGGGCGGGCGGCTCGTCGGTGACGGTGAAGTGCGCTTCGGCGTAGAGGCGGAAGCGTTCGCGGCGGGTCATCGGGACCTCCGTGGCGGTTCGGGGGGCCTAATCGGAACACCGCCAAGCAAACCGGCTGCGGCCGGGCCCGATCAATGCGTAGCCGCTACCCATCGTCCGCGCCGAACACTGGGTACCGGCACGCCGGGGCCCCGCCTACCCACCCTTCCTGCCCCGGGTTGGGTACCGCTACGCATTGATCACGCCGGGCCCCCGCGCTTTGCTTGGCAGCATTCCCCCGCGCCTCCTCCCCCAGGGAGCCTCCGATGACCCTCGCCGTCGCCGTACCCCGCCCGCTGCCGTCACCCGAACTCCCGCTCTGGCTGGTCACCATGCCCACCAGCGGGCCGGACGGCGGCCGCGGCGAGCAGACCTTCGCGGTGCGCGCCGCCTCCCACCCCGCGGCCCTCGCCGAGGCCGCGGCCACCGCGCAGGCCCACCCGGCCCTGCGCCACCGCCGCGGCGCGGGCATCGACCTCACCGCCGCCACGGCCGTCCGCCTGCGCTGACACACCGTCAGGCCCGCACCCGAAACCCCCGCCACCTCGTCAGCACCGCCACCCGAACCCCCCGACGGCCCCTCAGCACCGCCACCCGAAACCCCCGACGCCTCGTCAGCACCGCCACCCGAGAGCCCGACGGCCCCTCAGCACCGCCACCCGAAACCCCCGACGCCTCGTCAGCACCGCCACCCGAAACCCCCGACGCCTCGTCAGCACCGCCACCCGAGAGCCCGACGGCCCTCAGCTCTCGGTCTCCGCCAGGGCCTCCGCCACCTCCTTGCGACCGACGCCGAGTTTGCGCAGCACGTTGGCCACGTGGTGCTCGACGGTCCGCGGCGACAGGAACAGCGCCTGGGCCACGTCCTGGTTGCTGGCGCCCTGCCCGACCAGTTCGGCGACCTGCCGCTCGCGCGGCGACAGCGCCTCGCCGTAACCGCGGCGGCCGGGCGACGCGGTGCGGCCGAGGCCGAGGTCGCGCCGGATGTGCTGGCAGCGCGCGGCGTCGGAGGCGGCGCCGAGGGTGGTGTAGGCGGCTTCCGCGGCGGCCAGGCGTTCGGCGGCGGTCTGCGGGTCGCGTTCGGCGAGGGCGCGGGCGAGGCGTTCCTCGGCGCGGGCGGCCTCGTAGGGGCGGCCGACGGCCCGCCAGGCGTCCCGGGCCCGCCGGAAGGCCTCGATGGCGCCTCCGGGGTCGGTGCCGTCGAGCAGGACGCCGCGGGCCAGGTCGAGGGCGGCCAGCGCGGCGGGGGCGTCGATGCCGTGCAGGGCCTCGGCGGCCTCCTCGGTGAGGTGCCGGGCCGCGCCCTCGTCGCCGACCGCCAGGGACGCCTCGACGGCGACCGGCAGCAGTTCGGCGCAGCGCGCCCAGGCGCCGGCCTGCCGCAGGGTGGCGACGGCGGGGGCGAGCACCTTGGCGGCGGCCGCGGTGTCGCCTTCGGCGAGGTCGAGGGCGCCGAGTCCGGCGGCGGACCGCAGCCCCGCGGTGACCTGCGACTCGCGTTCGCCGTAGCGGGCGGCGGCGGTGAACTCGGCGCGGGCGACCGAGAGCATGCCGCGGGCGGCGGCCATCCGGCCGAGCAGCATGGCGCGTTCGGCGCCGGCCATGGCGACGTCCGGGAACTCGGTGCCGAGTGCGGCGAACCGCTCCTCCAGGCCCTGCCACCGCCCGGCGTGCCCGTCCAGGCGCAGCAGGGCGATCCGGCTGTAGCACTCCAGGTAGGAGATGGCGGCCTGCCGGGCGAGCGCCCGGGATTCGGCGAGCAGGCGGCCGGCGCGCTGGTCGTGGCCGGTGTCCAGGGAGATGTCGCCGACGTTGTACAGCGCCCGGGTGGTCTGCCGGACGACCTCGGGGTTGGTGGAGTCGCGGGGCAGCCGGTCGAGCTCCGGCCACAGCGCGGGGTCGCCCTCGCGGGCCTGGAAGGTCAGCCGGGTGGCCCGGTAGGCGGCGGCGACCTCCTCGTCGGGTTCGGCTTCGAGTGCGGCGGCGGCCTTCGCCATCCGCTCCCATGCGGCGGTGCTGCCTCCGCCGCCGCGTTCGTCCATGGCGAGTGCGACCAGCGCGCGGGCGGCCCTGGCCGGGCGTTCGGCCAGTTCGTCGGCGGCCTGCTCGATCTGCGCGAACCCGGCCCGGTCGCCGCCCTGGACGGCGAGCCGCAGGCCGAGGGTGAGCCGGATCTCGCCGCGGTCGGCGACCGGCAGCCGGGGGTCGGCGATGATCCCGGCCAGCGCCTGGGTGCTGGCGGTGTCGTCGGCCGCGTTGGCGGCGATCGCGGACAGCGCGCGGGCGGCCCGGCCGCGCCGCTCGGGTCCCAGTTCGGCGTCGGCGAGCAGCTCGCGCAGCAGCGGACCGGCCAGCGTGGTGTCGCCGCGCTGGGCGGCCTGTCCGGCGGCGGCCTCGGCCGCCTGCCACCAGGCCTCCCGGTCGCCGAGCGCCCTGGTGTGCGCGGCGATCCGGCCGAGCGGACGCGGCTGCGCCCCGTTCAGCGCCCCGATCGCCCGCCGGTGCAGCGCGGCCCGCACCGGCCCGGGCACCGCCCGGTACGCGACCTGCCGGGCGGGCTCCCAGCGGAACGCGTACCGGGCGGCGGACGGTTCGGCCAGCACGCCCGCCCGCAGCGCCTCCACCAGTCCCGCCGACGCCGCCTGCGCCGGCAGGTCGGCCACCTCGGCGACCAGTTCCTCCGTCGCGGGCTCGCCGAGCACCGCCACCGCCTCGACCGCCCGCCGCGCGGACTCCCCCAGACCGGCGAGCCGCTCAGCGACCGACTCCCGTACTGCGAGCGGCAGTTGACGTTCCGTCAGCTCAGCGACGGGGTCGGGGTGCGGGCCACCCTCGCGCAGCGCCGCCAGGTCCTCCTCGACGGCCGTCGGCAGGCCGCCGCCGCGCTCGTACAGCGCCCGCGCCAGCGCCGGTCCGGCCGCCGCGCCGAGCGCCGCCCGGGCCAGCTCCAGCACCGCCGCCTCGTCCAGCGGCTCCACCCGCAGCACCCCGCCGGCCACCCCGGGCGGACGCCGGTACGCCGCCCCGAGCACGGACGCGCCCTCGGGCAGCTCCTCGCCCCGGTAGCTCACCACCAGCGTCAGCTGCGGCAGCGGGTCGCGGGCCAGCACCAGCAGCAGCTCGCGGGTCGCCCGGTCGGCCCAGTGCGCGTCCTCCACCACCAGCACCACCGGGCCGAGCGCGCCGAGCAGCGCCCGCACGCCCTGCACCAGCCGGTACGCCTCGTCCCCGCCGTCGACCGGCTCGGGCAGCCGCCCGGCGAGGTCCGGCAGCCATCCGGCCAGCGCCCCGGCGCTCGGCGGCAGCTGCGCCACCGGCGGCAGCAGCGGACCGCACTGCCGCAACGCGTCCAGCACCGGCCCGTACGCGGTCGGCTGCGCCACCGGGTGGCAGTACCCGGTCAGCGCCCGCTCGCCCGCCAGCGCCTCCGCCAGCAGCCGCGACTTCCCCACCCCGGCCGGGCCCTCCACCAGCACCACCGCGGGCGCCGCGCCGAACTCCGCGCGCAGCCGCTCCAGCTCGCGCTCCCGACCGACGAACCCCCACCGACCGGCCCGCGTCACGTCCACCCACCCCACCCGCCGGTCCGGGCGGACGGCACCCCGCAGCAAGCCTGGCTGACTCCCATCCCCCCATCATCGCGCCACCGCCGCCGAAGCCCGCGCCCGGCCCACCCCCCACGCCGTCCGACACTCCGTCAGCCCTGCGGGGAACACCGCACCGCGACAACCCGTTGACCCCCCGTCACCCACCCCGGCCCGAGGAGCGGCATGCCCTTCACCCCCACCTTTCCCTCCCTCCCCGCCCAGGCCGACCGCCTGATCTCCCTCGGCCTGGCCACCGCGGAGCTCCACACCGCCGTCGCCGTCCTCCCCGACCGCCCCGGCCTGCTCGCCCTCCCCCCGGCCGCCGCCCCGGCCTCCCGCCTCGCGCCGCTGGTCGCCCACCCCGGCCTGCCGGGCTTCGTGGTCGAGGACATGACCGATGTCGACGAGTTCGCCCCGCGCGCCGACCTCGACGTCCCGGCCGCCCCCGCGTACCTGCTGGAGGACGTCCGGCGCGGCGACGACCTCGCCAACTGGAGCCCCGACGAGGCCCTCCCCGCCCTCCACGCGGCCGACCGCACCCCGCTGCTGCTCACCGAGGGCCTGCTCTGGCTGCTCCAGCAGCCCGAGGCGCTCGAACGGGGCCGCTGCTTCATGACCATCGGCTCCCGCCGCCCCAAGCCCGACGGCCGCTCCCTGGACGCCCGCACCCCGGCGATCTGGATCAGCAACGGCACCGGCCGCGACGGCCGCTCCCGCCGCGACGCCCCCAAGGTCGGCTGGTGCTGGGCCGGCAACCGCCACACCTGGCTCGGCTTCGCCTCCGCCGCCCACCGCACCACCTGACCCGCCGCCGCTACGCCCCACCACCGCCGGATGCGCCGGGCCCGGCGCCCTGCTCCCCGCCTCCGAACAGCCCTTCCAGCACCTCCGCCACCCCGTCCGCGTCGTTCCCCCCGACCACCTCGTCCGCCGCCGCCAGCACCTCCGGGTGCGCTCCCGCCACCGCGTAGGACCGCCCGGCCCAGGCCAGCATCGGAAGGTCGTTGGGCATGTCGCCGAAGGCGACGGTCTCCGCGGGGCCGATGCCGTGCTCGGCGGCCAGTTCGGCCAGGGCCTCGGCCTTGCTGACCTTCAAGCCGATCGCCTCGACCAGCCGCTCGCCGTTGGAGTGGTACGCGGTGACCAGGCCGTCCAGGGCCGGGCGGGCCCGCGCGAGCAGTTCGTCGGCGCCGAGCGTCGCGTGCCGCCCGAGCAGTTTCGGCGCGGCCCGCCCGAACAGCTCTCCGTCGCCGACCCGGTCGACGACGGTGTCGGCGTCCCACTCGCCCGCCTCGTACCAGGGGTCGGCGGCCAGCCCGTGCGCGTACTCCACCGCCAGTCCGATCCCGGGCACGGCCGCGCGCAGGCGGGTCGCCGCCTCGGCGAGGACGTCCGCGGGGATGGCCCGTTCGGCGGTGACCGCGCCGGTGCGCAGGTCGTACCGGAAGGCGCCGTTGGAGCAGATCGCGGTGCCGCGGTGACCGAACGCGGCGGCGATCGGGGCCATCAGCCGCGGTGGCCGTCCGGTGACCAGGACGACCCGCGCCCCGGCCCGCTCCGCCCGGTTGAGCGCCGCGACGGTCCGCGCCGAGACGGTGCCGTCACTGCGGACGATCGTCCCGTCGAGGTCGGTGGCGACCAGCCGCACCGTCCCGCCACCGCCGCGCCCGAAGCCGTCCGCTCGCACCGCAACCCCAATTAGTAAACTTTCCTAACACACCTCGCGGCGATCCTCGCCCCACCCGCCCCCGGCGTCAAGACGCGCTCCCTCCCACCGCCCCGTGTTGCGGGGCGGGTCGCTCCCTGGCGAGCATGAAAGCGGGCTGGACCTCACCCCGAGTGACGAGGACAGGTGCTGACATGACCGACTGGGACGCCCAGGACCCGGAACCCGCCGAGGACGACGGCGTTCTCGAACCGGCCGATTCGCTGCTGACGGACCGGCTCGAGGACGACCCGCTGGACACCGGCCTGATCCCCGCGGACGGCTACCACGGGGCGACCGCGTACGGCACCACCCCGTCCGAGGCCGAGCGCGGCGAGTCCCTGGAGCAGCTGCTCGCCGAGGAGGAGCCGGACGAGCTCCCGGAGACGGTCGACGACCGCTGGGCCGAGGGCCCGTCCCCGCGGGCCGGCCGCCTTATGGAGGACGGCATCGACACCGAGGGCACCGACGTCGGCCGCGACGGATACGCCGCGAGCGCCGAGGAGGCCGCCGTCCACGTGGTCTACCCGGACGACGACGCGGAGGCCGAGTTCGACGACGCCGTCCCCGAGGAGACCCTGCGCGAGGCGGTCCGCTTCACCGTCCTGGACGATCTCGCCGACCGCGTCCCGGACGACGACTACCGCTGACCGCCCCCTCAGCCCGCCGGCGGCAGGTCCAGCTCCGCCACCAGCAGTCGCGGCCCGCTCTCGTCCGCCTCCGCCAGCACGGCCCCGTCCGGTGCCCACACGGCGCTGCCCCCGCAGCCCGTCCACGGCCCGGCGGGGCCGACGTGGTTCGCCAGCACCACGTACATCCCGGTCGCCTTCGCGATCGCCGGGTGCACGGTGCGCCGCTCCTCCCGCCCGCCCCCGGTGCCGTACAGCGAACTCGCCAGGTGCACCCGGCACCCCGCGGCGGCGTTCCGCGCGCTGACCTCCGGGAAGTGGTTGTCGTAGCAGGTCGCCAGCGAGTACCCCACCCCGTCCAGCGAGAACCGTCCGCCGCCCTCGCCCGGCGCGAACACCCCCTGCTCCTGCTCGTACAGGTGCTCCTTGGCGTACGTCGTCAGCACCGCGCCGTCCGGCCCGTACACCGTGCTCACGATCTGCGGCCGCCCGTCCGGCCCCGGCGCGGCCCCGTTGACCACCACCGCCACCCCCGATACCCGCACCGGGTCCAGGCGCGGATCCTCCGGCCCCGCCCACAACCCCCGGTCCGCGGCGATCTCCTCGAGCGCGTACCCCGTCAGCGCCAGCTCGGCCGTGACCAGCACCGCCGCGCCCGCGTCACGCGCCTGCCCGGCCAAGGCGGCGATCTGCCGGACGTTCGCCGCCACCTCCCCCGGCACACAGCTGAACTGCCCCGCCGCCACCCGCACCACCACGACCACATCCTCCCGAGAACCGACCCACCGAAGGGTATCCCCGGCGCGCACGTCAGTTCGGAGGTGGCGTCGGCCCCGTTCCCGCCGGGTGGAGCCGGAGGGAACGGAGCCGGTCGCCGACGAGCTGTCAGCGGGCGTGGACGGTCATCCGCAGGCCCCTGGGCGCGAGGGTGGCGCCCTTGGTCCAGGCGTCGCGCCGGCCGAGGACCGGGCGCAGCCGCCAGCGGGCGGCGATGGAGGCGAGGGCGAGCACGGCCTCGGTCATCGCGAAGCCGTCGCCGATGCACTTGCGGGCGCCTTCGCCGAACGGCAGGAACTCGCCGGTGGGCGGGCGGGATTCGCGTTGTCCGGCCCACCGGTCCGGGTCGTACCGGTCGGGGTCGGGGTAGAGCTCGGCGCGGCCGTGCACCTGGTAGGGGCTGTAGAACAGGTTGGTGCCGGCCGGGACGGGGTGCCCGCCGAGTTCGGCGTCGGCGGGCGGGCGCCGGCTGAGCAACCAGGCCGGGGAGTAGCGCCGCAGGGTCTCCTCGACGACCTGGCGGGTGTACGGGAGCTGGGGCAGGTCGTCGAAGGTCGCGGGTCGGCCGGCCAGGACCCGGTCGCATTCGGCATGCAGGCGCTGTTCGACCTCGGGGTGGCGGGCGAGCGTGCGCAGGGTGGTGGCGAGCAGCGAGCCCATGGTCTCCACGGAGGCGACCAGCATGTTGACCACCTGGTCGTAGATCTCGTCCTGATCGAGCGGCCGCTCGCCGTCCTCGGCGTGCAGCAGCAGGGACAGCAGGTCGCCGTGGTCGACGCCGGCCTGCCGGTAGTCGCGAATGTAGCGGTGGGCGTAGTCGCGCAGTCGGGCGTTGGCCCGGTCGTAGCGGGTCTTGGCGGGGGTGGGCAGCCGGTCGAACGGGGCGGGGGTGAGCATCCGCCGGTACATGCCGCCGAGCACTTCCCGCATGGTGTCGACGAGTTCGCGGTGCTCGGCGCGTTCCGCGGTGACCGCGAACATGGTGGCGCCGGCGATCCGGGAGGTGAGTTCGTGGGTGGCGGCGCCGACGTCGAGCGTCTCGCCGTCCCGCCAGGCGGCGGTGGTCCGGTCGATCTGATCGGTCATCAGGGCGGCGTAGCCGGGCAACCGGGAGCGGTGGAAGGCGGGTTGGAGGAGTCGGCGCTGGCGTCGGTGGTCGCGGTAGGGGCAGGTGACCAGGCCGTTGCCCGCGAACTCGCGGCCGCGGTCGAAGAACGCCCCGCCCTTGTCGAAGGTGCGGTCGTCGACCAGCATCCGGTGGACCAGGTCGGGGTGGCAGACCACCAGCGCGCGGACCGGGCCGAGCCGGATGGCGACCAGATCGCCGTGGGCGGGCAGGCCGCGCAGGAAGGCGTGCGGGTCGCGCAGCCAGGGCAGCAGGTGGCCGGCCAGCGGCAGGGCTCCGGGGGCGGTGGCCCAGGTGTAGCGGGTGGTGCGGGCAGCCGGGGCGGTGCGGCGGACGGCGGTCACGGCCGGGCTCCGATCGCGGTCAACTCCGGTGCGGAGGTGGCCTGGTAGCGGGCGGAGCGGGCTGCCCAGGCCTCGTTGGCGGCTATCCAGTCGCGCAGGCTCTGGACGAAGCGGTCGGCGGCGTCCTGCTCCGCCGGGTCGAGGGCGAGCCGGCGGTGGACTGCGGGCAGGTCGGCGGCGAGGGCCGCGAACCGGGCGGCCTTCCGGTGGGCGAGGCCGGCGGCCGCGGCGAGGGCGTCGGGCCGGGGCAGGCCGTCGGCACGTTCCAGGACGAGCACCAGGTTGTGCGGGTCGCCGAGGGCGGCCTCCTTGCCAACCGAGAAGACGTCGTTGGCGATCCCGACGAGCTCCGTGGCGAGCCCCAGCAACGCGCTGAACTCGGCGGCGCGGTAGGCGCGTTCGGGCATCCGGTAGTGCTGGATCCGCTCGCCGAGGTCGACGCACGGCAGGATGCCGACGGTGTCGCGGCGCAGTTCCAGGTAGCGGTCGACGGTGAGCGGGCCGCCGGTGCGGCGGTTGTCCGCCTCGACGACGTGCGAGAGGAAGTAGCTCCGCCAGTGGTCGGCGGCGCGGCGCTGCCAGTCGGCGGTCATGCCGCGGCGGCTGCGCTGCCAGAGGTCGGCGAAGGCGTGCACCATCGGCGCCGCGTCGGCGGCGGCCCGGTCGGCGTCGAGGACCCCGGTCAGGGTGCGGCAGATCCGTGCCGTGGCGCCCGGGTCGGCACCGAGCGGGCTGTCGAACTGATCGTCGAACAGGAAGAACAGGCTGAGCACGTCGAGGCCGAGGGTGAGGTCGTCGCCGCGCGCGTCCGGATAGCTGCGTGCGGCGAGTTCGGCGAGGTTCCAGCCCAGGTAGCGGTCCATCGCCGCGTCGTCGGGGATCAGCCGCTGCCTGCTCAGCCAGGCGGTGTTGGCACGGCGGGCCGCGTCCTCGTCCGGGCTGCGGCGTCTCTCGAAGGGCAGCGCCGGCTCGGTGGTGTGGGCCACGGACGCACCTCCAGTGGTTCGGTCCGCAAAGGGGAGCGGGCTGCTCCGATTGTCGGCTCGAACAGTTCCACGGACGGCTGCGCGGGCCGGTTCGAAAAGTTGGCCCGCGCAACCGTCCGGGTTTCCTGCTTCCCGTCAGCCGCGGAGGTGAGCGGGCGTGTCGGTGGGACAGACCTTGTGGACGAAGGCCCGCCGCAGCCCGTGGTAGGGCTCGTCGGGGTCGGTGAAGTTCCGCCGCATCCGGGCGAGTTCCTCAGCCCGGTAGGCGGCCAGCGGCTTGACCGCCTCGTCGGCCGCCCGCGTGCGCTTCTTCTCCAGCAGCCGTTCGGTGAGGTCGGGCGCCCCGGCAAGTTCGGCGGCCCGGCGGCGCACCCAGGTGCGGAACTCCTCGGCGGTGCCGGGCTGTACCCGGTCGACCAGGCCGAGCGCGGCGGCCTCGGCGGCGCCGACCGGCAGGGCCGCGGTGGTGAGCCGCTCGGCTTCCTCGGCGCCGACCCGGCGGGGCAGGCTGTAGGTCCAGTACTCGGAGCCGTACAGGCCCATCAGCCGGTAGTGCGGGTTGAGCACGGCGGCGTCGCGGCACCAGACCTCGTCGGCGGCGATGGCGAGCATGACGCCGCCGGCTGCGGCGTTTCCGGGCAGCGCGGAGACGGTGAGCTTGTCGGTGGTGGTGAGGATCGCCTCGACCAGGTCGTCCATCGCGTTGATGTTGCGCCAGGACTCCTCGGCGGGGTCCGCGGCGGCCTCGATGACGTTCAGGTGGATGCCGTTGGAGTAGAAGTCGCGCACCGGGCCGAGCACCAGCACGCTGGTCGGCCGGGCCTTGGCCGCGCGGTAGGCGGCGAGCAGCCGACGGCACTGATCGGTGCTCATCGCGCCGCTGGGGAAGGCGAATTCGAGGTATCCGACGGCTCCCTCCTCGCGGTAGCGCAGCTCCGCCCAGGTCTCTTCGACGCCGGCCCTGGCCGGCGTGGCGGACCATTCGGGCACCGCCTTCACCAGGTCGCCGAGGGCGAGCTGGGCGGGCAGCTTGAAGGTGACCGGGCCGCCGGGGGTGCGGCGTGGGCGCAGCTGCGGGATCCACACCGCACCGTCGACGGTGGCCCGGCAGATCGCGCCGTCCCGGGTGGCGATCACCGCGCCGGGCTCGCCGCGCAGCCGCTCCTCGGGGTGGCCGCCGTGCAGGAAGTACTCGCGGCCGTACAGCTCGTCGAGCACGCCCGGCTGGGAGTCGGCGGCGCGCAGCTTGCGCACCACGGTGGCGGTGTCGTCGGCGGCCCAGTCGATCCGGCGGTCCTGCTGGGTGTGCCAGGGCCGCAGCCGCCCGGTGACGTCGGGACGGGTGTAGTCGAGCGCCTCCGGGGTGAAGGTGCCGGAGGCGAACCGCTCGACCGCGAGCAGCGCGGCCTGCACGGCGGCGTCGGCGGCCTCGGTGCGGTACAACTCGCTCTTGCCGCACGGCTGGACGGTGAACGGCACGGACGCCCAGATCGGTCCGGCGTCCATCTCGGCGATCGCCTGCAGCACGGTGACGCCCCACTCGGCGGCGCCTTCGGTGATCGCCCAGTCCAGCGAGGACGGCCCGCGGTCGCCCATCGGCCCGGGATGGACGATCAGCACCGGATGCGCCTTCCAGACGTCCTCCGGGATCGCCCGCGTGAGCATCGGACAGAGGATCAGGTCGGGTCCGAACCGGGCCACGGCGGCCCGGACCGGCTCGTCGCCCAACGCGAGTTCCACGCTCACGGTGTGCCCGAGGGCGCGGAGTTCGGTGTGGATGCGCTGGGTGAGACTGTTGAACGCACTGGCTACGAGCAGGACGCGCACGGTGCCCTCCGGACGGGGTGTCGGGATGTCCGCAGGACGATGCGAAAGGTGCGGACGGCCAGGACAACGGGCCGTCCGGGCCGCCGGGTTCACCCCCTGGCCCGTACCGGGCCAGGCGTCAGGCTTCGGCGGTGCGGGCCCTGGCCAGGAGGTCTTCGACCGCCTTGACCGGTCCGGTGCTGCGACCCTGTTCGCGGGCGAGGCGCAGGGCCCGCTCCCACTGCTCGTGGGCCTCGACGGTGCGGCCCGCGTCGTAGTGGACCTGGCCCATGAAGTGGGCGTAGTCGAACTCGGCGTGGGCGTCGCTGCCCTGGGCCCGGCCGAGTTCCCGCATGCGCTCGATCTGGACCAGCGCCTCCGGGGTGCGGCCGAGTGCGTGCAGGACCTGGGCGTAGGTCTTGGTGGTGACGACCGTGAACGGGTCGAACTCCCGTCCGGCCAGCAGGTGCAGCGCCTCCTCGACCGGCTCCAGGGCGTCCTCGGGCCGACCGAGCACCACCAGGGAGTCGGCCAGGTTGTTCAGCGCCTGGGACAGCAGCCGACCGTCGCCCAGCTGCCGGCAGCCCTCGATGGCCGCCTTGATGTGTTCGACCGCGTCGGCCTCAGCGTCGGCGTCCGGCAGGAAGCTGGCCTTCATGGCCAGGAACCGGTGCCGCAACAGCGGCCGGTCGTCGCCCTCGGCGAGCTCCGCGGCCCGCTCGGAGCGCTGCAGCGCCTCCTCGTGGCGTCCCAGCCAGCCCAGCGACAGGCTGTGGTTGGAATACAGGTGCGGCCAGTTGTGGTCCTCGGCCTCGGCGGTGAGCGCGGCGAGCGCCCGGGACGCGACCTGCTCCCATTCGCGGAACAGTCCGGCGTCGTTGTAGAGGTATCCGGCGTTCTCCACCAGTCGGCCCGCGAACGCGGGGCGCCGCCAGTCGCAGGTCAGGGTGACCAGGTCGCGGATCGCGGGTTCCTCGGTGCGGAACCAGGTGAGTGCCCCGGCGGCGCCGCCGAAGGCCGGGGGCTGGTCGCCGGGCCGCGGCGCGGGGACGTGGCGGCGGGCGTCGGGCCGGGACGGTGCGACGGCTGCCGCGGCGGTGGCCAGGTAGTGGTCGACCAACCGGGCCAGCGCGGCGTCGCGCTCGCTCGCGGGGAGCTGCTCGGCGAGTTGCCGGGCGTAGATCCGGACCAGGTCGTGCCGGGCGAACCGCCCGGGCGCGGTCTCCTGGACCAGGTGGGCCAGGTGCAGCACGTCGAGTGCCTGGCGCGCGGCGCGCCGGTCGGTGTCGGCGAGCGCGGCGGCCGCCTGGATGCCGACCTGCTGCGCGGGGTGGACCCCGAGCAGCCGGAAGAGCTCGGCGGCCCCGGCGGGCAGCGTACGGACCGTCAGTTCCAGGGCCGCCTCGATGCTCAGGGTGCCCGTGGTGGCGAGGGTGGCCAGCCGGGAGCGCTCGTCGGCGAGTTCGCCGACCAGGGCGCTGAGCGGCCAGTCCGGGCGGACCGCGAGCCGGGCGCCGGCGATCCGGATCGCCAGCGGCAGCCCGTCGCACAACTCCACCACCCGCTGCGCCGCCGCCGGTTCGGCCGCCATCCGGGCCGGGCCGACCAGTCCCGCGAGCACATCGCGCGCGGCGGCGTGCTCCAGCGCCTCCAGCGCCACGATCGGCACCCCGTGCCCGGCTTCCAGGTCCATCAGCCGGTGGCGGCTGGTGACCACCGCGACACAGCCCGATTCGTCGGGCAGCAGCGGCAGCACCTGGGCCCCGCTGCGGGCGTTGTCGAGTACCAACAGGACGCGCCGGCCAGCGAGTTCGGCCCGGTAGCGGGCGGCGGCCTCGTCCAGGCCGGTCGGCACCTCCCGGCTGTCCACGCCGAGCGCCCGCAGCACGATCGCCAGGGCCTCCTCGGCGCGCAGCGGTTCGGTCTCGTCGAAGCCGCGCAGGTTGACCAGGATTCGTCCGTCCGGGAACCGTTCGGCGTTGCGCCGTGCCCAGTGCACGACCAGGGCGCTCTTGCCGACACCGGGCGGCCCGGCGACCAGGACCGCCCCGTCGCCGCCCGGTCGGGCGAGTTCGCCGAGCCGGGCGAGTTCCCGATCGCGGCCGGTGAAACCGCGCGGCTCGCGCGGGAGCAGGTCGACCACGGTCGGGGCGAGGAGTGTCCGCAGTGGCTCGCCGGTGGGGGCGGCAGGGCGATCCGATGCGGCAGCGGGGGCGGCCGCGGTCGTGGTGGGCGGGGCCGCCGACACCTGGACGAGCGCCTCCTGCAGTGCGCTGCCGGGCGTCAGGCCGAGTTCGTCCAGCAGTCGGGCCCGGGCCTCCTCGTACACGGCGATCGCCTCGGCCGGCCGGCCTTCCTGCGCCAGGCAGAGCATCACCAGCCGTACCAGCGACTCGCGCAGCGGGTTCTCCGCCAGCCGGTCCGTCAACTCGTCGGTCACGGACGGCCCCTGACCGTCCGCCAGCACGTGCTCGGCGAGCGCCTCGGTGGCCCGCAGTCGGACGTCCTCGAGCCTGGCTCCTTCGGTCTCCCGCAGCTTCGGCGAGTCGCAGTCCGTGAGGACCCGCCCGCGCCACAGACCGAGCGCCTCCCGCAGCAGCGGTACCGCGGCCGGCCCACCGGCGGTGCCCGCGTCGGCGAGCAGCCGCTCCATCCGCTGGACGTCGGTGTGACCGGGCTCGGTGCGCAACTGGTAGCCGGAGGCGGTGGTCTCCAGGCGCAGGCTGTCGTCGAGCAGGGCGCGGAGCTGGGACACGTGGCCCTGCAGGGCGGCCTTCGCGGTCGGGGGATGGTCCTCTCCCCACACCAGTTCGAGCAGCCGGTCGACCGTCACCTCCCGATTGGCGTTCAGCGCGAGCACGGCCAGCACCGCCCGTCGGCGGGCACCGCCGATGCGCACCACCGAGCCGTCCACGTCCCGGAGTTCCACCGGCCCCAGCAGCAGAACCTGCACGACACCTCGCTTCTCGCCGACCGGCCGAGGCGCTCCGACGCCCCACGGCGCCGGATGCCCTGCCCGGAGTCTAGACCCGCCCTTCGCAGGTCTTTGATCCCGTTCTGCGGCGACCGGGTTCGGGTGATCTCGACATCGAGGGGACCGATGGGACCGAGGCCCCGGCCCCCCCCGGGCCGGCCGTCAGCGGCAGGCGGCGCTGACGGTGTGGGCGAGGCGCTGGTACGGGTTGAACCCGGAGAGCTCGAGGGAACTGGAGACCACCCCGAAGAACGCCCGGCGCAGCCGGTGCCCGTCGGCGGGGGCGAGGCGGTAGGTGGCGCGGACGGCGAGGTCGGTGTCGATGAAGAGGGCGGCGTCCCGGTCGGCGGCCGCCGCGAGCGCGATGTGGCCCCAGATCGCACCGATCGCCTCCCGCAGCGCGGCTGCGGGAGCAATCCCGTACAGCCCGTTGGCGGCCAGCGCCGTGTCGAACGACTGCTGCCATCCGCCCGCGAGTTGACGGTAGGCGTCGAGGTCGTCGGCCTGGTCGCAGCGGGCCAGCACGCTCGCCGCGGCAGCGATGCAGCCGGCGGGTGCGGCGGTGCCGGCGAGCATGCGGCGGGTCACCAGGTGGGCGGTCTCCTCGACGGTACGCCGGTGGGGCTGCCAGGCAGCGGCCCAGTCGGGCGTGTGCAGGGCGGTGCCGGGCGCGGGCCGGACGGTGCGCAGCCTGGTGCCGGGCGCGGGCGGGGCGGCGGCGCGGGCGGTGTCACCGCCGGTGCGCTGGTAGGCGAGGAGTTGGCGGCGCACGTTGTAGCGCGGGATCAGCGGGTAGAACACGCTGAATCCCATGGCGTGTTCGGCCGCCTCGTCGTGTCCGGGCACGCCGCAGTCGCAGGCCAGGGCGGCGTCGGTGGACGCGGCGAGGGCGTGCCCGTAGTCGGCGGTGGCCTCGGGTCCGTGGTGGGCGAGGGCACTGAGGAACTCGTTGCCGGTCTCGTGGTTCAGGGCGTCCGGCACCGCGTCGATGACGTCGTCGTAGCGCAGCACGCTGGTCAGCACGCGGGCGGTGGAAGGGCAGGAGACGGCGGGGCGGAAGGTCCCGTCGAGGCCGGCCAGGTGGCGGTAGCCGGCCGATCCGGCGACCACCCGGACCAGCGGCGGGTAGAAGCCCTCCCACCAGCGGGAGACCACACAGTCCTCCGGGGTCGCGGCCGGTTCGTCGCGGTCGAGGGAGAGCGTGCCCTTCGCGGCGTCTTCCTGGAGTTCGTCCTTGAGGTAGGTGAGGGCCGCGCCCAGGGCCATCTCACGGGCCATCAGGTCCGGTGCGCTGCCGGTCAGGCGGGCGTACCCCTCGCCGGCGGCGCGCAGGTACGGTTCGGCGGAGTCGACGCCGGAGCCGTCAGCGGCACCGACGAAGTCGGCGGCCAGGGTGAAGCACAGCATGGAGGCGAACAGGTCGAGCTGGTCGAGGCCGGCCCGCGGGAAGGTCCACGAGTAGACCGCACCGAGGTAGTCCCGCATGGTCATCACCTGGTCGACCGAACCGGGGTTGCGCCGCCGGTACTCCGTCCACAGCCGGTTCGCCTCGCCGCCCTTGCTGGGTGAGACGGCGGCCAGCCCGGCCAGGCCCCGGGCGGTCCGGCCGCCGCCCTGGTCCCAGAGGGTCGCGGCGTGCCGCCCGGCGACCCTGCGCAACGTGTCGCCGACCGGCCCGGCGAGCAGGGCGTCCCGCAGGCCCGGCGACCGGGCCGCGACCAGGGCCTCCCGGGCGGCCGCGAGCCCCTCCGGGTCGCACGGGATCCGCGTCGACCGGTACGGCCGGTAGTCGGGCGGGCGGACCATGGCGGTCACCACCGCACCGGCCTCGGCCCGCCGGGGCGCGGCAGTACCCAGCCCGGCCACGCCCCCCGTCGCCAGTCCCGCGCTCTCGGCGCTCCACAGGGCCTCGGCCAGTCCCATCGCACTCTCCGTCCTCGGTCTCGGACCTCGCACGCGCGACTCGCCGCGACGGCGAAGGCGGCACGCACCCCCCTCGACGTGCGGCCCCCCTTCGCGGTTCACACCCCGCCCGCCCGCGGCCCGACCGCCGCCACCCGCACCACCGCGGGCGCTCGACCGCCCGACGGCCCCAGCACAGAAGCCGTCCGGATCACCGTCACCACGACGGCGTTCCGAACGGCTTCCCTTGCCCAGCGGGCGTCAGTGCAATGTCCGACGCCCGAGTCAGCCGGCCTGGTTGGTGTCGGTCAACTCGGGCTGCTGCGGGGCCTGCGGCTGCGGCTGCGCGGGCACGGAGGCGGTGGCCCGGGTGCGGTTCGCCAGCGACCGGACGAAGTTGACGACCATCACGACCGGCAGAATGAACGCCTTGAAGAAAATCATGTACGTGCCGCCCTCGAAGAGGAATCCGAGGTAAAAGCCGTAACCGACGAAGCCGACACCGGCAACCGCATTGAAGATGCGCCAGCCGTTGCTCAGGCCGGAGTTGTTGAGCAGGCCGATCCCGACCATCGCCACGCCGCTGATGAGCAGCAGCACGACATACCAGGAGAAGAGCGGTTCGGCACCGAAATCGATGTTCACAGGATTCCGCACCCGATTTCCCGCGGCAGGCACGGACACCCGGGCGGGGTTCCGGAATGGGGGCGGAATTCACGGATAAATCCGGACCGAGTCGGACGATTCGCGGACATCAGCCGCCACCGCACCGCCAGGCTCCGCACCCGCCGCGACCGTCGTCGCGGACCGGCGACCTGCGCGTGGCGACAGTGCGGCCAGTCCCGCGACGCGATCGAACGCCGCACCCATCGACCGCCGACCCGCCGTTGCGCCGCCCCGGATTTCGCGGGCCGACGAGAAACTTTCACTCGCCCCGCAGCACGGACGGCAGCCGCCGCACCCGACGAAGCGTCACCACCGCACCGCCGGTCGAACCGGCGCCCCCGGCCCTGAGCTGGCACGTCGCGCGCGACGGCGGCCGGCACCCGCAATCGTCGCGCCACCGACCTCGAAGCCGGCCCGCCCGCGCCGGAGTTGACTGCGTGCGCCGAGCGATGCACGCTGCCGCCGTCGCCCTCACAACACTCTGCACGTGCCTTCGAGGAGCAGACCTTCACCCGAATGTGAGCGCTCACATTCGGCGAGCCCCGCACCACAGTGCGCCTCAGGCGGTGCCCCACCCGCGCGCAGCACCGCGGGTCCGACCGCGCGTCATCGGACCGTTTCAGCTGGACGACGGAAGATCCGCCTGCCAGCGCCCTGAGCTCCTGTCCACCCACAGCGAAGGAAGAGCCATGAAACGCAGATCCCTGTTCACACCCGTGCTGGCCTCGCTGGTCGTGATGCTGGCCGCGATCAGCATGACGCTGGGCTCCGGCGCCAGTGCGACCGCCGCTCCGGTCAGGGCCGCCGCCGTCACCGCTGCGGGTAGCGCCGGCTGTGGCAAGGCGCCCGCGCTGGCGAGCGGCACCCACACGATCTCCAGCAGCGGCCAGAACCGCACGTACATCCTGCGGGTCCCGGCCAACTACGACCAGAACCGTTCCTACCGGCTGGTCTTCGGCTTCCACTGGGTGGGCGGCACCGCCAACGACGTCGACTCCGGCGGCACCGACGGGTACAACTGGTCCTACTACGGGCTGCGGCGCCTGGCGGACAACGACAACAACGGCACCGTCTTCGTCGCGCCGCAGGGCATCAACAACGGCTGGGGCAACTCCAACGGCCAGGACCTCACCTTCGTCGACGACATGACCAGGCAGCTCGAAGCCGGCCTGTGCATCGACACCACCCAGCTGTACTCGACCGGTTTCAGCTACGGCGGCTCGATGACCTACGCGCTCGCGTGCGCCCGGCCGACGGTCTTCCGCGCGGTCGCGGTCTACTCCGGGGCGAACCTCAGCGGCTGCAGCGGCGGCACCCAGCCGATCGCGTACATGGGGCTCCACGGCCTCCGGGACAACGTCCTGCCCATCTCCGGGGGACGGGCGCTGCGTGACCAGTTCGTCCGGAACAACGGCTGTACCCCGCAGAACCCGCCGGAGCCCGCGTCCGGCAGCCTGACGCACGTCGTCACCGCGTACTCCGGGTGCAAGTCCGGGTATCCGGTCGTCTGGGCCGCGTTCGACGGCGCGGGCCACGACCCCGGCCCCATCGACGGGTGCACCTGCGACGGCTGGCACACCTGGACGTCCGGCGAGGTGTGGAAGTTCTTCAGCCAGTTCGGCTCCGGCACCACTCCTCCCCCGCCGCCCGGCAGCAACCAGGAGATCGTGGGCCAGGCGTCGGGCCGTTGCGTGGACGTCGGCGGCGCCTCGACGACCAACGGCACGCAGACCCAGCTGTGGGACTGCCACGGCGGGACCAACCAGCGCTGGACCTACACGGCGGGCAAGCAGCTCATGGTCTACGGCAACAAGTGCCTGGACGCCTCGGCCAAGGGGACCAGCAACGGCACCGCCGTGGTGATCTGGGACTGCAACGGGCAGACCAACCAGCAGTGGAACGTCAACTCCGACGGCTCGATCACCGGAGTGCAGTCCGGCCTCTGTCTGGACGCGACCGGCACGGGCACCGCGAACGGGACGAAGATCCAGCTGTGGGCCTGCTCCGGCGCGGGCAACCAGCAGTGGAGTCTGCGCAGCTGAACCAGTACGTCGGGGCCGGTCCCACCCCGCGGTGGGACCGGCCCCGACGCCGTCTGCCGTCGCCCGCGCCTGAGTTCAGCCGACGGCGCTCACCTGACGCATCGTCAGGAGAGGGTCCACTGCTGGTTGGACTGGCCGCTGCAGGCCCACAGTTGCACCAGTGCGCCGTTGCTGGTGGAGACGCCGGTCACGTCCAGGCAGAGTCCGGACTGGACTCCGGTGACGGTGCCGTTGGCGTTGAAGGTCCACTGCTGGTTGGTCTGCCCGTTGCAGGTCCAGATCGCGACCTTGGTGCCGTTGGTGGTGCCCTTGCCGTAGGCGTCCAGGCAGAGCTGGCCGGAGCCGCTGTAGACCGTCAACTCGCCGTTCGCGGTGCGGGTGAAGGTCTGGTTGGCCTGGCCGTTGCAGTCCCAGATCTCGGTCTGGGTGCCCAGGGTGGTCGACCCGTTCGGGATGTCCAGGCACTTGCCCGCGCCCACGGCGTGCAGCGCTCCGGTGGTGCTGCCGCTGCCGCCGCTCGTCACGCCCGCCTGGGCGATCACCTGCTGCGCCCCGGACGGCCAGTTGGTGCCGCTGACCTGGACGTTGCCGGTGAGGACGTTGTTGTGCGGGGCGCCGGTGGCGACCTGGGTGGCGCCGCCGTTGTACCAGTTGCCGGAGAAGGTGTTGTCGTTGGTGTTGTTGCTGCCGCTCGCGTTGGTGAAGGCCCACACGCCGGAGTCCTGGACCACGTTGCTGCTCAGGGTCTCGGAGCGGGAGCCCTCGTCGAGGTAGAGGCCGACGGTGTTCTTGTTGTCGTAGACGTAGTTGTGGTCGATGCTCGTGCCGGGGTTCGCGGACAGGCTGTAGATGCTGCCGCCGTCGTGGAACACCTTCTTGGTGCCGTGCACCTTGTTGTAGCTGACCACGGTGTTCTTCAGGGTCGTCGCCGTGGTGTAGACGGGCTGGTAGTTGTAGAGGCCGCGGTTGCGGTAGTCCTGGCTGCCGCCGATGTCGTTGGCGCCCCAGCCCCAGCCGACGTCGATGCCGTCGTAGGCGAGGTTCGAGACCTCGTTGTGGGTGATGACGGCGTGCGTGACGTAGGTCGAGAGGATCCCGGCCATGTCCTTGTAGTCCTTGGCGACGTCGCTGATCTGGTTGTCCTGGATGGTGATGTTCTGGTTCGTCATCGCCGCGTTGGACGGGTGGTGGGCGTCGGGCTGCACGCCGCCGACCACGATGCCCGCCCCGGAGTCGTCGGTGAAGGTGTTGCCCGAGACCGTGATGCCCGAGGCTCCCAGGCCGACGCCGGAGGCGTGGGCGTTGGCGTCGTTGCCGATGCCGAGACCCACCTGGCCCAGGTGGGCGAACGTGTTCCCGGAGAAGGTGACGGAGGAGGCCGCCGAGACCTGCACGGCCGCGGGCACCTGGCTCCAGCTGTTGCGCGCGGCCTCGAACAGCTGGCATCCCGACTGGCAGGAGGTCATGAAGTCCGCGGGCTGGGTGACGGCGCTCCCCAGGAACGCCCCGCTCTGCTGGTCCGCGTAACCGACGGAGGTGCTGGGCTGCAGCCAGGTGGTGTGCGCGAAGCCGATGCCCTGGAAGGTGAGGTCGTGCGCGGGGTTGGTGTAGCTGCCGCCGATCTGCAACAGGGAGGTCAGCCGCGGCAGTTCGATGTCGTGCGCGGTGGCGGACCAGCCCGCGGGGGCCTTGTAGTACAGCTGGCCCGCCTGCGGGTCCAGGAACCACTGCCCGGCGGTCTTCAGGAACGCGTAGGAGTTCTCCAACTGCAGCGACCCGCCGGCGAAGGGCTTGGCCAGGGTGTCGTAGCCCCAGTTGTTGTTGTTCCACGCCGGCTGCTGCATGGTCACGGTGGTCCCGCTGATGGACTGCACCGGGGCGAAGCGGTCGGTGAAGGAGTTCTGGCTCTCCAGCTCGATCCGGCTCTGCTGCGGCAGCGAAGCCAGGTAGTTCAGCGCCGGGTTGGTGATGGTCATCCCGCTCGCGGTGATGTTCACGTCGCTGCGCGAGATCGGGATCGCCGCCCGCGGCGCCAGCATCCCGTCGACGTACAGCTGCCGGGAGTCGGCTCCGGTCGGGACCGACGCCGCGTAGATGTTGTTCGCGGAGTCCTTCAGGGTCCAGCCGGTCACCTGCTGCCCGCCCGACAACACCGGACTCGCGCCGGGGGCGGCCTGCCAGATCACCCGGTGGCCGTTGCTGCCCGAGTCGGCGCTGCCGAGCGTGAGCGGCGCGGACAGCCGGTAGGTGCCGCCCGCGAGCTGCACCACGATGTCGCCGGACATGTTCCCGTTGACGGCCTCCACGGAGGTCTTCGCCTGGGTCAGGGAGCAGGGCGCCGCGGCGGAGCAGGCGGTACCGCTTCCGGTCGGCGACACGTACAGGGTGGTCGCCGTCGCCGCCTGCGAGACCGCGGCGGGCGCGATCACGGCGGCGGCGACCGTCAGGGCCGCGGCGACGGACCCTCTCGTGCGGCGAGACGCCGGAATCCTGCGTTGGGTGGGCTTCATGGGGTCGCTCTCTCCTCGCATGGGTGGTGTGGCGGGGCAGGGCGGGGCGGCTGGAGCGCCGCCCTCATGGAGCGTCCCCGGCCGGTGCCGGCCGGGGACGGGTTCGTGCGCGCGGGTGGGCGCCTCAGCTCAACTGCGGGCCCATTTCTGGTTGCTGGCACCGGTGCACTGCCACAACTGGATCAGGGTGCCGTTCGCGGTGCCGTAGGCGCTGACGTCCAGGCACAGGCCGGACTGGACGCCGGTGACGGTGCCGTCGGCGTTGAGGTTCCACTGCTGGTTGGTCTGGCCGTTGCAGTCCCAGATGATCGCCTTGGTGCCGTTCGCGGTGCCCTTGGCCTCGGCATCCAGGCACTTGCCGCCGAAGACCCGCAGTTCCTTCGCGGCGGTCGGCGTCCACTGCTGGTTCGTGCCGCCGTGGCAGTCCCACAACTGGGTCTGCGTGCCGTTGGTCTGACTGCTGTTCGGGACGTCCAGGCAGCGGTTGGCGCTGGTGCTGCGCAGCGGGGCGGCCGCGCCACCGCCGCTGGTCCCGTAGCCCGCGGCGTTGACGCTCGTCTGCACCGAGTTCTCGGTGGCGTCGGTCGGGAAGCCCGCGGTGATGGCGCCCTCGAAGAACTCGCCCTGGCCGGAGACGCTGTTGTCGCCGCCGGTCCCGAGCAGCAGGGAGCTGTCGGTCTTCATCGGCGAGTAGCCGCCCGGCAGCGCACCGGAGTAGGTGGTGGTGAGCCCGCCGCTCGCCGCGTTCCCGTACTTCAGGGTGAAGTTGCTGGTCCCGTTGTTCTTCTCCAGGGCGGTGACGAAGGGGTAGTGCACGCCCTGGTTGTTGGGGTCCTTGTTGGAGCCGGTGTTGGTGTGGAACATCCCGTTCTCCAGGTCGGCCTCGACCCAGGGGCCGGTGCCGGTGCAGCCGCCGAACCAGCAAGCGTTGCCCCAGTAGATGGCGTTCATGGTGGCGTTGCCGGTGTCGGTGTGGCTGTTCTCGCCGCTTCCGTAGTCGAAGCAGCACCATTGGTTGGTGAAGTCGGACGAGGTCACCATGTAGATGCCCTCGGGCTGGGAGCCGGTGGGAGCCCCGTTGGCGTGGTCGACGCGGTAGCCCACGCCCTGGGTGACCTTGACGCCGAAGACCTGGTGACCGCCCGCCATGACGGGCAGCGCCGCGGCGTCGGCGCCGATGTCGGCGCCGTTCGGTCCCGGGCCCTTCCAGTAGCCGCCCGACGAGATGGGCAGGTCGTTGTGGCGGCTGGTCTGGTCGTAGATCTTGGTGATGATGCACGACGTTCCGGCGCAGAACGACGTCTGCGCCGACGCGTCGGCGTACCCGCCGACGGAGAGCAGGCCGACGTCGCGGGTGGTGTGGTCGGACGCGCGCTGGACCTGGTAGAGCGGCCCGTTGTACGCCGCGAACAGCGCCCGGGTCGTCGCGTGGGCCGCGATGCAGGGTGCGCTCCCTGCCGCGTACAGGTCGCAGGGCAGCGCCGCTGCCGCTGCGGGGAGAGCAGCGGCAGCGCGCTCCGCGCCCGGGGCGGGACCGCTCGCGGCGGCCCGGCCACCGAGGACGGCCATCGCCATCGCGAGGACCAGGAACAGGACGGCGGCCGGCCTGAGCGGGCGTAAGCCGGTGGAAACGGAGGACGTGCGGTGGTGCATCGGAGCCTCCCTCGAGTAAGGACATGAGTGCGGAACAATTGGTACGACACTCTCGGCCCGATGGATAGGACTCATCTGCACGGCGACAACCGCTCGAATACCGCCGGGTGCAGCGCGGAAGGACGTACGGACTTCCCGGTCCCGGCAGGGTGGAGCGGGTCATTCAGCCAGTTCGGAGCCGCCCATCGGAGCACAAGACACTCTCGCGAGGAGAGTTGCGGCGTCTCATTCATTGTGAGCGCTCACAATGAATGGAGGCGGAAAGCGGTACGCACTGCCCGCTACCGGGGGGCCCGGCGGGGCGAAATGAGACTGACACATATGTCGGCTGCAACTCAAGAGGTATGCAACACAAGCCTTCGTCGATGACGGAGGCTCCGCGGATCGCGCTCCAGACGGACGGCGATCACGCGTCCGGGCCGGGGCCATCGGACCGGTTCATCCGTTCTTCTCCGGGTATGCGTCGAAACATCAACGCCCACGCCCTCGGACGGTGAGCACCGTGACCATCCCGATCCCCTCCGACCCCGACGTCCGCCCGCCGGACCCCCCGGACAGCCCGCCGCGCCCCACCGATCCGCCGATCAGCCCACCGGTCCCGCCACCCGCCCCGCCGGACCCCGGGCCACCGACGCCCGCACCGCCCGCGCCGGAGCCGCCGGCACCCGAGCCGGACCCCTCCCCGGGACCGGTCGGCGCCTGACGGCTCAGCCCTGCTGCGGGTAGCCGATCTCGGCGATGTCCGCGGCCAACTCCGCCGGCGTCACCTCGGAGTTCAGCGCGGCGACGAGGTCCGGACCCAGCGGCCGCAGGGCGTAGACCTCGCGCACCGCCGCCAGGTCCACGGGAACCTCGTAGTACTCCTCGGCGAACCGCTGGAACGCCTCCGGCGACGCGTCGACCAGCAGCGCGAACAGCCCCGACGCACCGTCAGGATCATCACCACCCGCCGGGAACTCGATCGTCCCGTGCCGCCACCGGTCGTCCCCCGTCTCCCGCCACAGGCAGGCCGTCACGACCGGCACACCGTCCTCGTCGGAGAACGCCGGCTCCTCGACGAAGGGCCGGAACACCTCCGGAACGTCATCGAGCACGCCCGGCCACGGCTCGCCGTCCTCGTCGCGGCCCCGCCCGTACGGGCTCATCGGCGACTCGTGGTCGAAGCCCCTGACGTACGCCCCGGCCGCCGAGAACACGATGGAGTACTCGTCCCCCGAGCCGTTGCGCATCGAAGCGACCTCCTCCCCCTCGCCCCACCCGGCGTCGAAGGAGTGGTACCGCCCCTCCCAGTCCGGGCTGAGGATCGCGTCGAGCATCGCCACCGCGCGACACAGATCGCGCAGGTCGGCAACGGCGGGAAGTCGGCGGGCCACGTCGTACACAGTCACCGGATCATTCAACCGGACGTCCCTGACACCCCCGCCGCCACCTGGTCGAGGGCCAGGGTGATGGCGCCGTGCAGGGAGGCGTCCGCGGTGAAGCGGGCGGGGAGGACGGTGGGTGGGAAGGGGACGGCGCGGGCGAGGTGGGCGGTGAGGGCGGGGAGCAGGGTGGTGCGGGCGGCCATCATGCCGCCGCCGATGACGAGGCGTTCGGGGTCGAGGAGGACGGCGATGTTGGCGATCGCGGTGGCCAGGACGCCGAGGACCTGGCGGGCGAGGCGGTCGGCGGCGGGGTCGGTGCGGGTGAACAGCTGCTCGGCGGTCAGGGCTTCGCCGAGTTCGGCGGCGGTGCGGGCGGCGATGGCGTTGCCGCCGACGAGGTCCTCCAGCGGGGCGCGGCCGTCGATGTACAGGCCGTCGCCGTGGCCGGGGTCGAGGTAGCCGATCTCCCCGGCGGCGTGGTGCGCCCCGGTCAGGACCCGGCCGCCGAGGGTGACGGCGGCGGCGATGCCGGTGCCCAGGCTGAGGTAGACGCCGGGCTCGGCGCCGCGCAGCGCGCCGCGTCGCAGTTCGACCAGGGCGCCGGCCCGGACGTCGTTGGCGATCGCGACGGCGGGTACGTCCAGTTCGCGGCGCAGCCGGTCGGCGAGGGCGAGGCGTTCCCAGCCGGGCAGGTTGGGGGTGAGCAGGATCCGGTCGCTCTGGATCACCCCGGGGCTGACGGCCGCGTACCCGGCGACCTCCGCGGAGTACACCGTCCGTGCGTGCTCGGCGAGTTCGCGGACCGCGTCGGCGGTCCGGGCGAGGATCTGGTCCGGTCCCTCGGCGGCGCGGGTGGCCAGCCGGATCCGCCGCAGCGGCGTGCCGGCGGCGTCGGCGAGCGCGATCTCGGTCTTGGTGCCACCGAAGTCGATGCCGATCACGGCGTGGTCGGTGTGGGAACGCGGACGGTTCTCCGCGGTCTCGTCCGTCCCTGCGGCGTCGGTGAGTTCGGCGGTTCCGGCCGGTACGGCGGTCGCGGCGCCGTTCGCCATCGCGGCGCCGTTGGCGGTCGCGGCGGAAGAAACGATCGCGGCGGTCGAAGCGATCGTGGCGGTCTCGGTGGTCAAGACAGGTTCCTCACGTGGTGACCGGCCGGCGGACAGCACGGCGGTGCGGCGCCGCGCCGTCCACCGACCGGTGGTTGGGGGGTGAGCCGGCCCTACGCGGCCGGCTCAGCGGGGACGGCATCGATGTCGGTGCCGTCCTGTTGGGCGGTCAGGTACTCCTCGCGGATCTCCTTCGGGCCGAACGGCCAGGCACCCTCGAGCCGCGACCAGACCAGGTACGCCCCCACCCCGAGCGCCACCCACACCAGCGACCACTCGATCGGATGCACCCCCGGATTCGCCTTGTC